>NZ_JAMPKJ010000070.1 GCF_039962115.1 Funiculus sociatus GB2-C1
TTGTCATGAATAGATGGCTGTTGTGTGGTAACTCTAGCCTCTCATGTCCCTCTACCCTTTTTCACAAATTCCCCGCGGCTATTGGCTTTCACCTACTTCTGTCAGGCAGTCAGGCAGCCACCTCATCGACCTTTTGACAAATTACGTCAACACGTCAGAGGAGATTGAACAGTGACATCCAGTAAAAAATTGATAAAGCCACCGCTCTTAGTCTTTAGGGGAAGTCAAGAACAAGCGACTTACCATGATGAAATCTCTATCTATCAAGGAAATCCACTCATTGAAGCGCTACCTGAAATTAAAACCGAAGATGACATCATTAAAGAGCTAGCGCTCTACCCTGAATTCTTAGAAGAGGAGCGTAATTTACCTGCTCACCAGCGCTTACATCTAATTCAAAATGTACTCGAACTTTTCATCGTTCTTACCCCTCACCTCGACTTGGAGCAGCGTTTCTCCCGAATGCTGCGTTCAGGGTATACCGCTCGCAACCCAGTAAGTCGTGGGTTTTGGAAAGATATAAATAAGAAGGTAGAGACTTTTCGCTCCGGTAGTTCAGCTAACAGGCGTCGGCGGTCAACAGCTACAGGTTTTACAATTCTTGGTATCAGCGGAGTCGGCAAGTCTACAACTGTACAAGCAATCCTAGACCTCTATCCTCAAGTCATCTATCACAATCGCTACCGAAACCAAAATAATACCAACACGCAGCTAGTATGGCTCATTCTGGAATGTCCCGCTGATGGCTCAATTAAAGGTTTATGTCTCAACTTCTTTCAAGCTGTTGATGACATTTTAGGAACGTCATATTACCAAAATTATGCTAACAATGGTCGCAAAACAGTCAATGAATTGATGCCCTACGTGGCTCTTGCTGCTTCAAATGTCCATCTTGGAGTACTGGTGATCGATGAAATCCAAAGATTGACTAAATTAAATGTCGGTGGTTACGAAAAAATTCTCGACTTCTTCGTTCAGCTGATTAATACTATCGGTCTTCCTGTAGTTCTAGTAGGAACTTACAAAGCTTGGTCGGTTTTAGGGAGTGAATTTCGTCAAATCCGTCGAGGTACGGGGCAGGGAGATTTTATCTGGGATCGAATGGAGGAGGATGACGACTGGGAGATATTCACTGATGCACTTTGGCAATATCAGTATATACTCAAACCTTGCCAACGAACTCCTGAGTTGAGTCATGCTCTCTACTACGAATGTCAAGGAATTACTGACTTTGCAATTAAAGTTTTCATGTTGGCGCAGGCACGAGCTATTTCGACAGGTAAGGAGAAACTGACAGTAGGAATTATCAAGTCAGTGGCTAAAGATTGTCTACGCACGGCGAGGGAAGTTCTAGATGCCCTGAAAGCAGGAAACATGGACAAGCTTAGAAACTGTGAAGATGTCCGTCCAATTAATATTGACGAATTCATAGAAGAAGAGCAGCAGCAACTATCAGTAGATGATTTACCCACTCCTTCCTCAGAAACTATTGAAGGCTTAGTTAATCACAAAATAGAGCAACCGGAGCAAGTCCAACAGCAAACCTCTAATTTATTTAAGCCAGAGTCAATAGCAGGTCAGGCAAATCTTTTCAATGATTTTCCGAATAAGACTAGAAATAATTCAAATAAACATTCCAAAAACTCTGAAGGCCAGAAAAGCTTGATTGATGTTCTTTCAGATGGAAAACAATGTAGCATTACAGCTTATGAAGCTCTCCTAGAGGCTGGTTACATTCAACCTATCAATGAACACTTTTTGGAGATTATGGCTTAATGATTTCATGTTTTCCTGACCCTTATCCAGATGAACTGCTCTACAGTATTTGTGCGCGATACTCCGAGCGAATGCAGTATCCAGATAAGCAATCTGTAGTTAAAGAACTGTTTGGGAATAAGCGTATTGTTGCTAGAGTAGAACTGCCAGGGCACCTGAATGATTTGGTTACGGCTTTACCACCAGGAGGTTACTACACAGTTGACCGCTTGATTGAAAACCATACACTGCTACCTTTTTACAGTCCGTTCTTTCCGCGAGAGCTAATCAGCTTAGTTCGGGAGGAGATGAGAGGAAGTAACCAGCAATTTAGTTATGGACACTTGGGACTCTTAGCAGGTCATATACAAATGTTTACTTATCTACGATTCTGCCCTCTATGCGTCCAAGAAGATAAGAAACAATTTGGTGAATGCTACTGGCATCGCTTACATCAAGTTTCAGGTGTCGAGCTTTGTCCAACACATCAAATTGCGGTGATAAATAGCGGAGTGTTAAAACGAAACAGAAGTAGCAAATACGACTTTATTTCTGCTGAACAATCAATAAGTGAAATTAAACCATATCCATTGGAGCTATCAGGGAGAGACCATGAAAATCTTCTCAAGATTTCTCGTGATGCTGATTGGCTTTTGAGGCAGCAAAACTTGTCTTTAAGTAATGATTATTTACATAACTTTTATGTTAAAAATTTGTATGAGCGTGGTCTTTCTACATTCCAAGGTAGGGTTTTACAAGATGAACTGCTAGAAGCCTTTAAGGGCCACTACTCTCCTACAATTTTAAAACTGCTTCAATGTGAGTTTAACGAACAGAGCACTAATCATTGGCTTTTAGATCTATTTCGTAGAAAGAGCAGGATAAGGCATCCTATTCGTCATTTACTAATAATCAATTTTCTAGGATATACGGCTGAAGAGGTTTTGAAACTTCCTACTAAATTGAAACCTTTTGGAGATGGACCTTGGCTCTGCCTTAATCGGGTGTGTCAACACTTCAAACAGCCAGTGATTAAAGAATGTCAGCTCACACCCAATCACAAAAAACGCAGTGAGCCTGTCGGTACATTCGAGTGTATCTGCGGTTTCACATACTCTCAAAAAAGCCCAGATGCTAGTGCTGAAGACAAATTGCAGAAGTCACGATATACAAGAATTTATGGGCCACTTTGGGAGTTGACTTTGATAAGGTTATGGGATGATGAGACAATTAGTCTCAATCAAATAGCAAGACAGCTTGGAGTTCGTCCGATTACTCTCCAACGTCAAGCAGCTTTGCTGGAACTAACATTTCCAAGAGTTGGTTCTGAAAAATCGACCCAATTAACTCCTAATCTTCTTTATTATCGTTCAAATTCAAATCCTGAAACGAAAAAACTCAATCTTTTGGAGAAGCATCAGAAGAATTTCCTAGAAGTTAGGCAGCAACATCCCTTATTAACACGATCAAAACTCATAGAAATATGTTCGTATACTTATCATTGGCTTCAAAGGAATTGTCCTGATTGGTTAGAAACTCATCTGCCACCTACTGTAAGTAAAAAAGGAAAAAAGTTGCCCTCATCAGAAGTGGATTGGGAAAAGCGTGACATTGAACTGGCGGCAGAAGTAAAGGCTGCGGTAGTACATATTAGAAGCAATCTTGCATCCCCTATACGTGTAACGGTGTTACAGATTGGTAGAGACACAGGTAAATACCTCCCATTGAAAGCTCAGCTTGATAGGCTTCCGTTAACAGCAAAAGTTTTAGCTGAAATGGTTGAAACACACGAAGAATTTGCTGTTCGTAAAATTGAGTGGGCAGCAAAAGGCTTCCTGGAAGAGAATATATGTGCAACACAGTGGCAGTTGTTGCGCCGAGCTAAGATATCTCCACAATCGTTGCATATTATAGCAGCACAACAGGTCAAAGAAGCAATTGATGCAGCTCTAGAATCTTTAGCTTCAATAGATGCTATTAGTGATGCGGAAAAATCATCAGTCAATGATTCTAGAACTTTACATGAAGTGTGAGGATGATTGTTTTCTTCCCCGAACCTTATCCTGACGAACTGTTTTACAGCATCTGTGCCCGATATGCTGATCAAGTTCAGTATCCAAGTAATAAGTCAGTGGTTCAAGACTTGTTTGGAAGTATAACAGCCTCTGCCATAGTTGACTTGCCTTCTCGCCTGAATATTTTAATAGACGCCTTACCAAGAGGGCATGGTTACGCAGTTAAGCAGTTAATTGATAACCATACATTATTACCCTTTTACAGCCCATTCCTGCCATCGGATCGAGTCAGTTGTTTGCGGCAAGACATGGAAGGCGACAACGGACTTCTGGCTCAGATGCGCTCTGGGATTACAGGTAGCTGCATTTGTTTACCGGAATGGTTGCGGTTCTGTCCTCTATGTAGCGAGGAAGATCAGAAACAATTTGACGGTGGTCGCTACTGGCATCGCCTCCACCAAGTGCCTGGTGTAGAAGTTTGCCCAATCCATCACATCTTTTTAGAAAACAGCAAGGTACGGGCACAGGCTAAAAGAAGCCGTTACGAACTGATCTCTGCCAACCAAGCGATAGAGAAAACATCCTCGCGCCTACTAAATCCATCTGACCCCTGCCAGAAAGTTCTTTTGAGGATTGCCCAAGATGCGGCTTGGCTCTTGAAGCAGCGCGAATTAGTTCCAGGTCTTGAATTCATACGCGCTCGCTACCTCTGGTTACTAACTGAGCCTAACCTGGCAAGTCGAGAGGGAAAAGTTCGTGTCAGTGCCTTGCTAAAGGCATTTAAAAGTTATTATTCCTATGACTTATTAGAAAGGTTACAGTGTGTCCCCAACGAACAAGACAAAAATAATTGGTTATTTCGTCTGGTGCGCTCACCTAAACAGGCACGGCATCCTCTTTACCATCTGTTGCTCATCCAGTTTCTAGGATACACAGCCGAGGAATTTTTCCAACTTCCTGACTCTCCTCCTGACGCTTTCCAGCCCTTCGGCTCAAAACCCTGGCCCTGCCTCAATCCAGTTTGTCAGCAGTTCCAACAGCTATCCATACAGGAATGTCAAGTTATTTACGACAAGCAACACAGTCGAATCACAGGTACTTTTAGCTGTACCTGTGGTTTTACTTACTCCCGATTGGGTTCTGATTCTTCAGCAGAAGACCGATTTCGGATTGGCAAAGTGAAGTCTTACGGGCAAGTATGGGAACGGACTTTAAAGAATTTTTGGGAGAATCCAACAGTCAGTGTCGAGGAGATTGCCAAGCATTTGAGGGTAGATTACCAAACTGTTAAACGTCAAGCACTCCGACTGGGGCTTTCTTTTCCTCGACCAGGGCCAACCGCTAGAGTAGCGAAAATCAATGGAGAGTTATTGAGTGATACTCAAAACGGTCAGGTAACTCAACCAAGCAAGTTAGAAAGCTACCGAATGGCATGGCTTGAAGCGGTTAAAGAAAATCCTCATATAGGACGGACTGCGTTGGAGCGGATGTTTCAGCGCATCCACGCTTGGTTATATGTGCATGACAAAAAATGGCTTAAAGCTCATCTGCCACCTTGCAAGACAAGAGTCGTGTTTTCTCCTCAAGTGGACTGGAAGAAACGAGATCACGAACTCGCTACTGCGGCCAAGTTCTCAGCCCAAGGTCTCAAAACCTCTCTAGGACGCCCTGTGAAACTAACAAAAACGGCAATTGCTAGCGATTTGGGACAACTCAAACTGATTGAACAGCAAAAAGACAAGCTGCCGCGAACAACAAAGGCTTTAGAAGAGTTGGCTGAGACTCGCGAAGAGTTTGCAGTTCGCCGGATTCAATGGGCTAGCAAGTGTTTCCGGCAAGAGAACGTGTATCCAACACGGTGGCAGTTATTGCGTCAAGCTGGCATCCGGCCTGACTTGGCAGAAGTGCCGCAGGTGAAAGAGGCAATCACAGTTGCATTGAAATCTTTAGACGCATCCGCAAATCACAACTGCTTAGTGTGAATGGGTTTTGCAGATTCAGATTCAATAGACAAGCCCTACATTAACCTACGAGAAAATAAGTGTTTTCAGGCATTCAACGAGAAAAAAATCAAAACTGGCGTGATAGGTATAAAAGGAGAAAATCAATTTAAGGAGAGGAAAATTGAGTATTAATGGTTAAGAATACTAATTTATGGAGTCCTAATCTAACCAGCCCACAAACTGCCATAATTACCTGACTATATAGGTAACGAGCCAGACAGAATCTATTACTGGACAATCGAAATAGTTTCACACGATATATCATGTGTTTAACAGCAGTTCGGCGGGACGACAATTGCTTCTTCTCCTGTTAGTGTCACCAAGAGCAATAATCCGAATTTTATTTTTTTCAATTTTTGCCCGTTTCCCTATATGCCTTTTTTCTGCTAATACTACCAATACTAAAAACTGCTTATAATTAATTCCAATTATTCGTTTTGATTTGTGAGGATGTGATTCGACTCTTGCCAAATAACTGGAGATTGTCGATGCACCTAATTTTTCTATTTATTTTGATTATTCCACAATATTTATAATAAGGATAAGTCTTTTAGACCCGTTATATCCAACCAGTGGAATCAATTTACTATGTGACAGTTAAGAACTTTATTGTTTGCCTCCTAGCATGGACAAAAGAGCAAGGGGTTTCACTTAAGAACTTTATTTTTCAAGCTGGAACGACAGAGTAAGAGATTCAGGCGTCACCAGTAAAGAACTTTATTGTCTGTGTACAATCGCTAAAATTTTAAATTGCACAAACTCGCGATTTTGTCAAGAAATTGGGATGAAATCTAGGTAAGATTTGAAGTAAGCGATCGCGTCTTTTTCCTCTCACAAGTCGGCAGATATTATATAATACCGTTGTTCACTTGAACAACGGTATTTTTGTATGACCTTCGGTAGCGTAAATCATCTGAGTTTGACGGTTAGCAGCATTGAAAAATCAGAGCCTTTCTATGACTCTGTTTTGAGATTCATGGGCTATCAACAGCTGGAGAAAACTGATGCTTTCACTATGTGGTGGTTAGAAAATGCTGGAGCAATTTTGATTTACTCAGCTAATCCTAACTCTGATAATAAAATTCACGATCGCTACTCGCCTGGATTGCACCATCTTGCCTTTAACGCCGACAGTCGCGAACAGGTAGACAATCTTTATAAAATGCTGGTAGAAATGGGTGCTACCATACTCGACTCGCCAGCGGAATACAACCAATATGCGCCTGGTTACTATGCCGTTTTCTTCGCAGATCCAGATGGAATTAAATTGGAATTAGTTCATATGCCTAATATTCCATAGGTAGCGATCGCTCTTTTTTTTGTCTTTTAACTTGACAAATTTCAGTTTTGCCGCATTTCCTGGGCGGTGATGCCGGAAGCAGTGTTATTGGCGTATTGTATGTATTGCTCGATGTAGAAGTCTGCGGTGTGTTTGATGCTTTGCACTAAGTCGCGATCGCTCATCACATCCCACCATTTCTGAAGCCGCACACATTCAGCCGGGAAGACAAAACCGCGATAGTGTTCCAGTACACTCCAACGCTCAAACCAAGGGTAAAAGGCGATATCGACAAGAGTGAGGGATTCTCCTAACCAATAGGAACCGCTTGATATTTTGCCAATTCCTTCATTCTCCATAAACAGCAGATGATTGCGTAACATTTCTGCTGATTCCTGTTGTTTCTCTGGTTCCTGGTTTAACAGTAGTTTGTAGAAAGTAGGAACGAATTTGACATTAGCAAAATCAATCCAGATGCGTGCGATCGCTCTTTGTCCCGGTTCGCTTGGCATTAATGGCGGTTCGGGGAATACTTCATCCAGATACTCGTTGATGATAGTGGATTCCCAGACGCGATCGCTACCGTATTTAATGACTGGGACTTTGCCATAAGGCGAGATATCCGCGAACCACTCCGGCTTATTTTGCAAGTCAATCTCGGTTAGTTTAAACTCTACACCTTTCTCCAGCAGCGCCAACCGCGTCCGATGAGCATAGGGACACACGCTTGCGCTATAGATTTCTACTTTAGCCATGACTTTATCCTTTGCTAGTTATAGCTTGATTGTCACTTTTTCTGCTGAGTTTGTGGGTGGTTGGGGAGAATACGATCGCTTACTCCTCAACCCAATATCTATTTAGATTCCATGTTAGTTAAGATTAAATAGATTCCGTTAAAGCTCATTGTTGAAGCGTAATGCCAAGAGAAAAATACTTTGGTGAAGATGCTGCGAGAAAAGACTTAGGGACACCTCAATCTAAGCCTGCATGGTTGGAAAGCCAGCATAGTCTTCCCTTTCATTCCCTTTCTGCTGATGAGTTTGAGATTTTCTGTTATTTGCTCTTACGTCAAGAGAATCCTGGGGAGAATATATTCTACTACGGAAAGACTGGTGACGCTGGTCGAGATATAGTCCGTATAAAGCCAGATAGGTCGGTCGAACTCATCCAATGCAAGCGTTATCAGAATAATGTAGGTATTAGCGAGGTTCGGACTGAAATTGCAAAGCTTTACATCAACCTTCACCATAAAATAATCCCTGATTGTCCTAACAAAGTGACTTTTTATGTAGTACCAGATTTGACAGCTCCAGCGCAGGATCTAATCTTTCAGCACTCAAAATGGCTCGATATTGCTGAGTCTGCTCTAGCAGAGTATTTGAAGAAAGCGCCTCCTAAAGAGCTTCTTGATTTTAGTCTGTCATGGTATCCACAATTTTCAAAAGAAACAGCTATTGACCTAACTCAGAGGGCTTGGAAGCACCAAGACCTGATAGAGGAGTTTTTTAGACATAAAAAAGTAATTGATTCGGATGATCCCAAACTCAATGCAATCCTTAACCAAGGAGAAAGTGCTAAATCTCAATTAGATGAGCTTCCTAACAAAGTAGTCGAAGCAATAATAAGGCAGCTATACTTGCAGCCTCCCAAAATTGTAAATGCTCCCGATGATATTCAGAAGTTACTTAGCCACGAGTTCCTTAGTAAATCCGAACAAGAGAATCCAGGGCTGGCATTTACAGTGCAAAGAAGTACCCAGGAAACCGTCCTAATTATACAGCCAAAGCCCTCTGCTGGTTCAGGTACTTATGGAACTCTCTCATTCCCTAATACTGCTGCTGGAAGACAGGGAAAACTGAAGTTCAAGATATTTGAGGAAGAAGGACAAGCCATTCGACTTGAACCTGGAGAGTACGAGTGGACTTGGACACCAACTCTTTGTTTGCCTCAAATGCAGGGCGAGTTAGAAATTCATCCTGTTGTGCCACAACGTGAGATTCCTATTAGCTTGAAATGCTTACAAGACAAAGAGATGGTTGCTTCAGTTGACTTTGCGTACCTTCGTATAGTGAGAATCGGAACCAATGAAATTGAGTTCTGCATGAAGGGCGGACACCTTGCTGGTCTAATAACAATCGTCGTAAGCTTCCTAAACAAACCTCTTAGATTTAACCTTGCTGCAAATCTAGGCAGTGTCAAAGCAGAACAAGCAAAATGTACTGTTCAACTGCTGCTGGCTATGCTTCGCGGTGGAAGACTCCAAATTAAATCCTGGGAATTCGATGCTCCGCTAGTTATAAACTTTATTGTGACTAATAGTGACCTACGGCAAGAAAAACTTGAAGAATATATTAAGTTTCTTGATTATCTCATAAAAATCAACCGTGAATTTAATTTGGATCTTCGGTATCCAAACAATGTCGATGCCAATACTGAGGAGACAGTAGAACTAATCGTCTCTGCTATTGAACATGGGCAAATTGAATATCCGAGTGGGACTATTCGGCTTCATAGACGACAGGAGGCATTGAAAATTGTAGAGTTGTTACGGACAAGAAACCCATTGAATTTAGAAATGGAGGACGAGAAAAAATACCAGCTTATAGGTCACGATTTGCTAATGGGCAAATCAAGAATTATTTTTGAAAATATATTTCCTATTGATGGTCTACTAGAAATGGAACAAGCAGTTCAAGCTCTTCCAGAGTCTGATAATCTTCAGATTGCTCTTCGATATGACCGCGCCATCGAAACTTTCTTGCAATGGTTTCCAGAAGGAACAGATGGGCAGACCGATTGAGGCTAGGGAAGTTCTCATTTGCCAGAAACCGCATCAAACTGCCTCGGATGTGAGTGGAAGAATATACAAAGATTCTTCACGCATACATTCAGCAGCAAAGGGAAACACCGCTCGTAGTGACTCAGGAGTTAGTGAAGGGTAATTTTCCAGCACTTGTTGTTGTGTCCATCCTACAGAAAATAACCCAAGCAAAAACTCTACTGACAGCCGAGTTCCTTTCACAACTGGCTTACCTAACAGGATTTTGGAGTCAGAATGAATGTATTCTCGCCAGCCCATGTTTACTTAAACTTTATGGTAAATTCTGCTTTTAATTTTAACTTTTGTCCAGTGCTATATTTATTTGTCACCTTGACAGAATATTGTCCTTGATGTCTTGGTGACTGGAATAGAGAGAGGAGTGCGATCGCTCTTTCTCCCCGATCTCTTGGCATTAATGGCGCTTCGGGGAATATTTCTTCTAGATACTCGTTGATGATGGTGGATTCCCAGACGCGATCGCTACCGTTGCTGGTTAGGGCTTGATTTTTACTATGAGTCACTGACTTAAGCCTGAACCTCGTAGGCTGGATTTGGTTCGACGAACCCAGCTAACCCTTTGAAATGTTGGGTAACGGTTAGTCGCATGGAACAAACCTACAAATCCTCGCATTTCTCCTTATGTCAATGCCATTCATCTATAAACGCCCATGCCTACAAACGGCTTAATACTCAGCATAACTGGTTGCCTTTATCTATAAATATTCAGTAAAGATTGCCCATATAAAAATGAAGATTTAGTAAAGATACCAGCTTTATTGAAAGTAGTTTTGCTTTATTAAGTTTGCTCTATATTTATCAGCTTTCGCTAATAGCTTATAGCAGTTATTGAAACATTCAGTCCTTTGATAGAAGTAAGAATACGCTCTTGAGATAGAGCCGTTGGTGCATTTGCAAAAGTTATTCTGAAAACAATTCAAGCATAAGTAGCGAATCAAACTACAACAAAGCTAAGAATTCTTTTTTGAAAGAAAGCGCGTCACACCGACAGACTTTCAAAGTTTTAATTTATCTACATTTTTTTGGGAGTTTATCAACAGCTATGGCTAATCAAAATGACCGCCAAACTTATAACCGTGAAGTTCGTCAGGATTCTTACAATGACGCTAACGGTCATACTCACACCAACGTAACGCGAACAGAAGAAACAGTTAATAATGGCGTTGTTAAGTCTAACTCTGACTCCTACCGGGATGGTTACGTTAACGGTCGAGTCTCCGAGCGCAGCTACCAAGAAGAGAATTTAGCTGTTCGGGATAACAACAATGCCGCGAGTGGCTTAGTAATTGGCTTGCTCCTGACTTCGCTGGTGGGCTTGGCCGCTGGTACTTGGTTCTTTTTAAACCAAGGGAATGAGGCACCCGCTCCGGTTATCCCAAATATTGTGGTTCCTAGACAACCAGATGCCAAGCCAGCCCCTGAAGCGAAGCCAGCGCCTGAAGCGAAGCAAGCTCCTAAAAACGAAACCACAATCATTGAAAGAACTAGGGATGTTCTGGTTCCAGTTCCTCAAAAGCAAGCTCCGGCACCTCAACCAGCAGCACCAGCACCAGACATCAACATTACTGTTCCCAGTTCTCAGCCAAAACAGCCTGCGGCTCAAGAAGCACCTTCTACACAAACTGCTCCCACACAGTCCGAAAGTGAGAGCGATCGCACTCCTGCTCAAGGGGAATCAACTGAAACAGAAACAGGTACAACATCTAGCAGCAGCCCACAAAACGCTGGTGCCGATAGTCCAGATGGTTCCGCTCAGTAACAGCCATAAACCATAAACAAGGTGCGATCGTCCCACTTCCAGAGTTAACAGTTTCATAGAATATAGCCTCAAAGCCATTCACTTTGAGGCTATATTCTATATCTGGTAAAATACCCACCTAAAGAATGACAATCAGCTTTACTGCCCACCCCTCACATACTTGATGAACCTGGGGGAGAGTTTTACTGGTGGGTTATTTCTGCCGAGCTGGTCTAGTTCCGAGGTGAAGTAAGCTGCTGTTGAGTGCAAGCACTTTCTAGAAAGCTTGAAACCAATACTTCTAGCTGGTTGCGTGACAATTCGTTGCGACCATCAACAATTTGACAAATAGGCAAATAAATATGTATTTAACATACGCAACAGGGGGAAACAGGCTAAAATCTTAATCTAAATTTTTTCCCATAGGTCTATGAATAACTCCTCTAACTTCGCAATGCCAAACGCTGGGGAATGGAAGTTTTTGTTGAGCTGGATTGCTTTATCTACTATAGGTAGTTTGCTTGGGATTATTGCTGGCTTTTTTGTAACACTTTTGACTGGAGGTTTTACCGCCAATGGATTTCCCCTTGGCTGGACTGTTGTCTGGGCTATTTTGGGGTTCTTTCAATGGTTGTTGCTGAAGGGGCGAATTAAGAGATCGAGTTTGTGGATTGCAGCGTCTGCTATAGGCGGGGCTGTAGCCTTACTAGTATGTGTGCTAACGAGTTACTCTATATCTACAAACGCACTATCTGATTTTTTTTATAACTTTTTATCCTTTGAGCCAAGTAATGATAATAAGCTTTTTAGCTTATTTAAGATAGGTGCAATAAATGAAGCAATTGTTGGAACTGCACAATGGTTTTTGCTGAAGCGGCAGATTTCGAGAGCGGGTTGGTGGATTCCAGTTTCTGCTTTAGGCGGGGCAATGATTCTACCTCCGATTAGTGCTGCGATTAAAGGTTTAGCTTTGGTTTTGATGTTTCGACAGACAACATCAAAACCAGATAGCTATATTCAAGAATGACCAATAATTCGCTAACGCACAGCCTTGGTTACGCTACTCCAACTAACTTAGCGCTCAGATCCCACAGCTTTTGAGCTTTGTTATCATCGCTGGCTTCGTCAGAAACCTCTTGCACAAAAGACTGACGACCTGGTTTCTGGCGATTTCCCCAACTCCAATACATCCCGGATTCCTTATATTCAGGATCGGCAACAATTGCTGCAACCCTTTCCCCTGCCAACTCCTGAGACACGTATCCCCCTGTAATGTTCTTTTGGAACAAGGGAAAGATTTTCCGAAACAGAGGATAGTGGTTGCGGAATAGGGGAGTATCTGCAACGCATCCCGGATAGAGGGAGTTAAAGGTGATGCCTGTTGCAGAGTGATAGCGCCGATGCAGTTCTCGCATCGTTAAAACATTGCAAAGTTTGCTATCTTTGTAAGCCTTGCCGGGTTTAAACTTCTTGCCGTTAATCATTGCAATTGGTTCTTTAAAACCTGCTTCAAAGCCTTGGAGATTTCCTAAATCTGGAGGCGCTGGAATCGGAATCTTACCTCCCAACTCCTTCGGATTTGCCGTCACAGTTCCCAAAATCACAAGTCTGCGATCTGGATAAGAGGACTTTTTCAGATCCTCTAGCATCAAGTTGCACAGCAGGAAGTGACCCAAGTGATTCGTCGCCACACTCAGTTCATAGCCTTCTGCGCTCCGCATTGGTTCTTTTAATAAAGGTAGATAAACTGCCGCATTGCACACCAATGCGTCCAAGGACTTGCCGCTGGCTCTGAAGTTATTCACGAACTGGCGAACGCTCTCCAAAGAGGCTAGGTCAATTTGCATAAGGGTGTAGCTGTCTTGGGGGATTTCCGCCGTTTCAGCAGCTTTCTGCCCCTTCTCCAAATCCCGACAAGCCATCACTACGTGCCATCCCTTTTTGGCAAGCGCTTTTGCACCGTACAAACCAACCCCTGAGGAGGCACCCGTGATTACAACCGTTGGTTTACGATTCTGTTCCATTGTGTTTAGACTCCGTTGACCGCCGTTAACTGTCTCTAGGATCTAGGATTTTACACCACTGGGTCATCAGCTCTTAGTTTTCGAGGGGTATCTCGAAAAGACATCTACCGTGATTAGCATAAATACTGTAACCATCTACAAATTGAAGGGCTGGCTCTCCTTCGGCATGAAGTAAATTTTCTTCATCAAAAGATAGTTTGCAAGGGCGATCGCAGACAATACAAACTTTTTCGTATAGAAACAAAAAACCACAATTTTGAATTAGCTGTTGAACAACTTGCCATTTCTTGCTGTCATGATGCAAAGGAAACTATAATCAGGCTCACGGTAGACCTAGCCGAATCCATGCACAGAAAGTTATCAATTCTGGCAGCGCGAACTGGTAAGAAGAAAGCCGAAATCGTCAGAATGCTTTTAGATGTAGCACTGCAAGATGTAGAAGATTAATTACTGCATTACTGCAATACTGTAATAGTGCGATAAGGTTTAGATGTAGCGATCGCTGTCTCGTACTTTCAACCCTCTGTTGAACCTCTTGAACTGTGGGCACAAAAGGGAATGAGGTTTGTTGATGACGATCCCGTGCTGGAGCAACCAACTTATGACGGTAGACCAGTTGCCCATGCCTCAGGGACGATTCACACTAGAGTCAAAGCTAAGGCTGCTGGATATATCACTCAATGTTTACGGGCAGGTGTCCCTGCTGTTAGATGCCCTTTGGGATGAAGAACCCGTCCTCAGTAAATTGGGACTGCTCTTGGTGTGGGTGGGTAGATGCTCGTGTGCGAGCGATCGCGATCATTCTTATCGTTCTTAACCTTGCCGTCCTTTCCTCTATCCCTCTTCTGTCATTCTACTGCCAGCCAGTAAAGATATTATCTACCACGAAACGCCTTTGGCAATGTGTGCAGCATCTATCTCTAGCATCATTTACTGGCACGGGTGGAACTAAGTTGACCACAATTTTGGTGCGCCGAAATCTCGTATTTAACGCCTGAAGGCATCTCTCGGTAAAGCAGGTTGAATAGGCATTGAGAGCTATAGCCAGCATATAAAAAGGTGCTTCTCTCCACCGGGAGTTGCCAAATTTGGCAGCTTTAATTAAAGAAATCTATCTATAAATACAAAAACTCTATCGATAAACCGGAGTTTATGTCTTGTCTTCGGCGTTTGACTGTGGCATCCTGTTGAAATAACCGTATTCCGACCGACAAACCGTAGATTAAGTTAGCTACTGCTCCAACATGATTTGCGTGAAACAAGTGGGGCAGTAGATTCAATGCGGGAATGGAGCCGTATGCATATCAAACTATTGTCTTTAAAGAGTGTTCTTTTTTCTCTGCTAGTTGTTTCCTTAACCTTTACCAGCGCTTGTAGTAACACTGCTGCAAATACTTCAGCAAATACTTCAGGTAGTTCCTCTGGTAAAAGAGTGATTCGTATTGCAATCGGTACTCAAGATCAAACTATTAACACCGTGACAGGTGGTGCAGTCATCCGAGAAGAAAAGTTACTGGAGAAGTATCTGCCAAAAACAGGGAAATACCAAAATGTTGAGTACAAAATTGAGTGGTCTAGCGCCACATCAGCTCCACCAATTACCAACAAAATGTTGGCGAATCAAATTGATATCGGCAGCATGGCAGACTTTCCGGCAACGATTAACCTGACGACTTTTCAGAAAAAAGGCAATGGCGTCAAGACTGTTTTGATCTCATCTCTTGCCTACAGCCCTAATGGAGCCGGAAATGCGGTTGTTGTTCCAACCGACACACCTTACAAAAAACTAGCAGACTTGAAGGGGAAAACTATTTCAGTTCCTTTCGGTACGTCAGCGCATGGGATGTTGCTGCGGGCGCTGAAGAATGAGGGCATTGATGCACAGAAAGAAGTGACGTTAGTGAGTCAATCACCAGAAGTAGGTGGCACGAGCCTGAGAAGCCGCCAGATCGATGCTCATGCGGATTTTGTGCCCTATGGTGAGTTGTTTCCCTTTAGAGGCTTTGCTCGCAAGATTTACGATGGTGCACAAACGGAAACTCCAACATTTCATGGAGTTGTAGTGCGATCAGACTTTGCGAAGGAAAATCCCGAAATTGTGGTGGCTTATCTGAGGGCGATGCTGGAGGCGAATCAGCATTTCCGGGAACAACCAGAAGCCCTCTCTGCAAAGTTGGAGAAGTGGACAGGGATTGAGAAAGAAATTTTTTATATGTTCCTCGGTCCATCGGGTATTCAAAAGCTAGATCCGAGAATTCAACCCTACCAAATCACTGCGCTCAAAAATAGCGTGACGACGTTGAAGCAGATTGGAAAATTGGATGCCAGCGTGAATCCAGATGATGTTGCAAGTTGGACGGATGACAGTTACCTGAAACAAGCACTTAAAGAGAGCAACATTAGCGAACAAGATGTGGCTAAGTCAGCAGATAATTTGGTTCGTGGTAATGATGCACTCACTCAAGAATCTATTCAAGATCCAAAACTAGCAGCTCAGATTTGGGTAGAAGGAGAAGATAAAGTTCTCAGTTTTGCCTCAATCAAGAATATGCTGACAAAGCTGCAACAGCTCAAGTCTGAGGGCAAGACAGCGGCTGTAGCCTTCGTACACGATCGCGACAAAGGTTGGAAATTATTCGCCCAAAATTCTTTCTATGTTCGCAATGGCGATCAAGTATCTGCATTCCTACTAGAGAAAGATGCACAAGCATTTGCTAGTAAAGCTGGAGTAAAGGTTACCAGCTTTCAAGAGTTGCAACAACTTTATGCCAAAAATACGCAGTCGAAAGATTTAGCGGTTGCGCGATGAATGAAGTGGAGCGATCGCAACGATAGAACCATATTGATTCAAATGAGAGGTTTGTAATGGCTGTATCTTCAAAATCAGCACGAAAGACAAAAGGAAAGAAGTACAGTACGCTGGGTAGCAAATTTTTTAGCCAGCGCTCCCTGTCAAAATTAGGGATTGTAAGTCTGGGACTGATTAAAAGCCGCAATTTAAGGCGAGCGATTTCCATTATTTTATTCTTTGGAATCTGGCAGCTTTTGTGTGTCACTCAGTTCAATTTCTTCATCAATTTTACATTTTTACCCTCTCCAGTTGAAGTTTGGAATGCAACGGTTGAATTCTTTTCTGGCAATGCCGCTGTGCATATTACTGCCAGTATTCAACGAGTGTTGCTGGGATTTGGGATTGCGGCTATTCTGGGCGTTAGCTTGGGCATATTGATTGGCTGGTTTCGCCAAATTGAAGATTTGGTTTTTATTCCGTTAGAGTTACTCAGACCAATTCCCGCCGTCGCATGGATACCCCTGGCAATTCTTATGTTTCCAAATGCAGAGTCAGGCATGGTGTACATCACATTTCTGGGTGCATTCTTTCCAATTTTGATCAGCACGATTCGGGGAGTAGAAAGTACGGATATAGTGTTACTGCGGGTAGGACAGTCTTTGGGGGCTAAGCAGTTGCACATCCTTAAAGACATTGTAGTGCCAGGAGCGATGCCCAACATTGCTAGTGGTTTGGTTATTGGTATGGGAAATGCCTGGTTTTGTCTGGTAACAGCTGAAATTCTGGCAGGTCGGTTTGGGGTGGGCTATCTGACCTGGGAGTCTTATGTTACATCGAATTATCCACCGATCGTGATGGGAATGCTGCTGATTGGTTTGATGGGTTTGGTGAGCACACTGATTGTCGATCTCTTGACGAAGTTGCTCATGCCTTGGCGAGTAATGAAAAAGCAGAGCATCTAGTTTTATCAATGAAATGAAGATTGAAATTGCCTATTTTTGGAGGTTTAGAGGTTGTGGCAACCCTAGCAGAAAAGGATGTTAGCGCCTTGATGAAAGGGTCAGTTGAGGTTGAAGATTTATCGGTTGTCTTTAAGCGACGAGACCAGTATGGACCTTTGCTGGTTTTAGAATCGACAAGCTTTAAGATTAATCCTGGTGAGTTTATCTGCTTGTTGGGACCATCGGGCTGTGGCAAGTCAACGATTCTAAACTTGATTGCTGGTTTTCTGAAGCCAACGAGGGGACAGGTATTGGTAGATGGGAACCCTGTAGAAAAACCCGGAGCCGATCGGGGATTTGTATTTCAGCAATACTCGCTCCTACCCTGGAAGACTACCTTTCAGAACGTGGAATTTGGTTTAAAAGTTCGAGGTATTTCCAGAGTAGAACGGACTGAATTGGTAAATGATTACTTAAACCGAGTTGGGCTGTATAAGTATCGTCATTCTTATCCTCATCAGCTATCAGGGGGAATGCAACAACGTGCAAGTATTGTGCGAGCGCTTGTAAATTCGCCCTCAGTATTATTGATGGATGAACCATTTGCAGCATTGGATGCCCAAACTCGGCACATGATGCAGGAATTGTTGCTGAACATTTGGAGTGATTTGAAATCCACCGTTATTTTTGTTACCCACGATATTGAAGAAGCCATCTTTTTGAGCGATCGCATTCTGGTTATGGGCGTTCGTCCGGGGCGTATCAAAGAAACAGTTGTGGTGAATCTCGATCGACCCCGCCATCTAGATACGATGCTTTCACCGGATTTTGTAAATCTCAACCGGCAAGTTTTTGAATTAATTCGCGAAGAAACTCTCAAGAGTATGGAGTTGGGTTGATTGAAGCGAAGCGTGTTTGTACTTTGACACAAACAATAAAAACTAAGGAGATAGTGTTTTGGCAATTCATTTAGCAGAGAAACCCATATTCGTAATTGGTCCAGAGCGATCGGGAACAACATTACTGATGACCATGCTCGGAAGCCATCCAAAAATTTCGGTTCCCGAAGTTGCATGGCTGTATCCCCGGTTCCATCCTTACCTCCACACTTATGGAGATTTAAGGAAGACAGAAAACCTCCGGGTTTTGGCAGAAGAAATGATTTTTGGTTTGAAGACTCCTTTTTGGGGATTAGATGTTAATCCAAGAACTGTGGTTGATGACGTTCTTTCCCATATTCGAGAAAAGAGTTTTGCTGGAGTCTATGGTGCGATGCTGGAATGGTATGCCCAGCATGAAGCGAAACCTCGTTGGGGAGAGAAGACACCCTATAACCTATTTTTCATTGAAGCGATCTTAAAAGACTTTCCCAACGCTCAATTCATCTACTTAATTCGTGATGGTAGAGATGCTAGTGCAGAATATTTGGAGTCTGCGTTTGGTCCAACCAACATTTACTGTGCAGCAACGATTTGGAACCTGTGTCAAGACGCTGTTAAACCGTGGCGCGAGAAGCTTAACCCAACTCAATGGCTAGACGTTTCCTATGAAACGCTAGTTCGTGAGCCTCAAGCTGTTCTAAACAAAGTTTGTCATTTTCTGACAGAAGATTACAGTTCGGAAATGCTGGCATTTTACAAGTCAGATATCGCCCAACGCAGAGCAGCTACCAAAGATCACAAACCACTTGGGCATCCAGTTAGCGATCGCTACATCGGTATTTATAAAAACCTCCTGAGCCTTCGCGATCAACAAATCTTTGCTGCCGTTGCTGGGGAAGAATTGACTGCTCTAGGGTATGAGGTTGAGGTCGAACCACTCCAGCTAACTCAGAAACAAAAAGATTTGTACACCGAGTTAGATGGCAGAATTCGAGCAGCAACACTGGATGCGCCGGAAGGCCACATTGTCTATGAAAGCTACAACGATTGGTTATGTGATCGCCGCGAGGAACGGAAAAGAAGGGGAATTTGGGAGGAACCTCAGCCTATGCCATTGTTCTCTCAGGGCCAGTTCTATGAAGAGCTAATTACCGGTCAGCGGGCTTGGAGAAAATGGAAGGATTATTTAGGTGTCAAACGGCAGTACGTCAGCAATGATGTTGTGCTTTGAGTGAGTGATTTATACAACCTCGGCAACTAAAATGACTTCCAAAAAACTTCCGGGCTTGGCTGCTTTTGAGCGCACCAAAAATTTCACACTTCAGTCGTTGCAGCAGCATGAAGCTGAGAAAACTCAGGGACAGATTAGCATTAGAAACGTGACCATCGCCTTCAAGCGCCGCCATCAAAAAGTCACTGCTGTTGAAAATGTCAATCTGAACGTCAAACCGGGTGAATTTGTGGCGCTTTTGGGAGCTTCTGGCTGCGGTAAATCAACTTTACTAAATGCGATCGCCGGGATTGTCAAGCCAACAGAAGGCACGGTTTGGATTGATAATCAGCAAGTTGTTGAACCTAATCCCGCTTGTGGTGTTGTCTTCCAGCATCATTCATTGTTTCCTTGGATGACAGTGCTTCAAAATGTATCTTTTGGCCCTAAAATGCTTGGTTTTAAAGTTCCTAATTTGGTGGGAATGCAGTTCCTCACATTAGTTGGGCTGGAGAAATTTAAGAACTATTATCCATCGATGCTTTCTGGCGGAATGCAACAACGGGTTGGAATTGCTAGAGCACTCGCAACGCAACCCCCCGTATTACTGATGGATGAGCCATTTGCCGCTCTAGATGCTCAAACTCGCAGCATCATGCAGGAAGAACTTTTGAAGATTTGGACAACGTTCAAAACGACGGTTGTGTTTGTCACCCATGACATTGATGAAGCCATATTCCTGTCAGACCGAGTTTGCATCATGCAATCGACTCCCGGTTCTATTAAGGAAGAAATTTTTGTCGATCTGGATCGCCCTCGCACGTCCGAAGTCATGCTAACCGAACAATACATCCAAGTGCGAAAGAAAGTTCTATCAGTGATTAGGCAGGAAAGTTTGAAATCGTTTAACAGTCAATGGCATTAAGAGGATAAGCAAATGCGCTCTCTAATATGGTCTCTAAAAGCCATTCCTCAAACCCTGTCAACGAATTTTCTATGGTTAGTTATTAGCCTCGTTTCATCTTTACTTTTATGGGGGACTATTTCTCTATTCCTCAATGAGCCAACCTTATTACCAACACCTTGGGAAGTATTCAAAGGTTTTTTTGAGCTAATCAGAGATGGACAGTTATTAACGGATATTCAAGCTAGTTTACAGCGTGTGTTTGTCGGCTTTCTAATTGCAAGCTGTATTGCGGTTCCTTTGGGAATTTTTCTGGCCTACTTTTACATTCCCAGGCAACTTCTACTGCCAATTATCACTATCTTGAGACCCATTCCCCCGATCGCTTGGATTCCATTAGCAATTTTGTGGTTTGGCATTGGTAATTCATCGAGCTACTTCATCACTTCACTTGCAGCATTTTTTCCCATTTTTATCAACTCGTTTGCAGGAGGAAGAGCAGTTGAACATCAACACATTAGTGCAGCAAAATGTCTTGGAGCCAGAAGACTTTCATTAGTGACTAAAATTTTTATGCCGTCTGCAATGCCGTTAGTTTGGGCGGGATTAAAGATTGGCTTAGGGCAGTCTTGGATGGCAGTCGTGACATCTGAATTAATTGCGGCTCAATCGGGTTTAGGTTACATGATTCAGGCAAATCGGCTCAATCTTGAAACCAGTTATGTGCTAGTGGGTATGGTGGTCATTGGCATTTTGGGATCGTTGATGAATGCAGCATTAGGGTATATCGAAAAGTACATCATTCCCTGGAAGTCGGAATACCTACATGGATAGCACAATCATTACATCTCTGGCGGATCTACGGGAGATTTATGGTTATCCCTCTGAGCGAGTTCGGCGAAAATGTCTCAACTATCTTGACGTTCATTGTCGTAACTTGATTGCTGCTGCACCATTTTTGGTGATTGGTTCCTCTCATCATTGTGGGGCAGCAGATGTCTCACCGCGTGGAGATTTTCCTGGCTTTGTGCGAGTGCTGGATAACAAGACGTTATTGATTCCTGACCGACCCGGTAACAATCGCATCGATACCCTGTCAAACATTATTGAAAATCCAAACGTGGCACTGCTGTTCTTGATTCCAGGAATGAATGAAACTTTACGAGTTAATGGCATAGCAAAAATTACACAAGACCCAAGCTTGTTACTGCCCAGTGTCATGCATGACAAAATTCCCAAAACTGCAATTTTAGTTACGGTTACTGAAGCGTTTCTTCACTGTGCTAAAGCATTGATTCGGTCAAGGTTATGGGATTCTACCGCTCAGATTGAGCGATCGCAGTTTCCCAGCGCTGGACAAATTCAAGCTGAACAAATTGGAGGACTCGATGTTGCTGCTGTAGAAGCAGAAATTGAAGAGTTAAACCGAAGTCGGCTCTATTGAGATTCTAAAAAAACTAATAATTTAAGGATACGTTATGGCTATTTCTCGTCGATCGCTGGTTAAAGGAATCACCTACACGCTGGTTCTACCCTCTATTTCTTGTATGTTTTTTGCTTGTGCCGGAACGCAGTCGGCAAATCGCTCTAACAGCAATAATGAAACAAATGCTGATAGCACAGTAGTCACAGCCAATAAAGCAGAAGGTGAAATCGTTCCAATTCGGATTGCCTATCCTGCTGGGATGAATGGACAAATTGCTAAGGTCATGGAGAAGGCTAAAATTGCCGAAAAGAAAGGTTTGGAGGCGAAATACACTTTCTTCCAGAATGGCCCCCCGATGATGGAAGCATTTACATCAGGTGAGGTTGATGCGGTGATCACCAGCCCAATGCCAGTCATTAACTTTATGTCCCGCAATCCTGGCAAAGCATTTGTAGTAGCCAGTTTGGGAAATTCCAGTTACTCTTTAATGGTGCCAAAAGATAGCAGCATCAAGCAGGTCAAAGATTTGCAGGGAAAAACGATTGCCCTCTCGTTTGGTTCTGACTCTCATCTTGACTTTCTGAAGCTCTTGAAAGAATCTAATTTGAATCCAAAATCGGACGTGAAGCTGGTGAACACGCAACCTAATGAACTACAGCTAGCGTTTGAGCGAAAATTTGCAGATGCAATTATCATCCGACAGCCTCAAGTATTGAAGCTGCAAAAAAAGTTGGATGCTCAGATTATTCACACCTGGCCGCACCGCTATATTTCCGTCATGCGTGCTGATTATCTGGAAAAATATCCCCAAGCTAAAAAGAAGTACCTTGAAGCATTGCAAGAAGCAATTTTGTTCACAGCAACTAACAAAGAACAAGCAAGCATCTGGTTCTCAGAACAAATTCGCCTCGATCCAGAAACTATTCGTCAAGTCTCAAAAGATGATCCGAATTACACAGTGACAAAACTGGAGAATGTCTCCGTAGAAGTCACACCAGCTATTAAACAAATTTTGGAAGATTGGGCTAAGTTTAGCTACGAGACTGGCATTATCAAGAAGGAAGTTGCTTGGAATTGGAAATGAATTTAGGTTAAAAGCTGACTTGCTGTAATACCAATTTGCTACATCCCCTGTGACTATCAACTCTACAGGAAGGGAGTAGACGGAGCCACCAAAAATGACTATATCTGGGCGACGGCAGTCTTGGCGAAGTGAGAGGTTCCCAGCCTAAGTGTATTGCCTTTGATAGCTGCTTGACGTCCCTTGGTGGTCTCTCTCACCAGCTGCGTAAGTCCTGAGATATCAAGTTTGTACTTGATGGAGAAATTCAGTTTGAATCCAGCGATCAAGGTTAATTGTCTCTAGTCCTTCATTTCCGGGAACCAGACGGAGTTCAGCAATATGTTGGGCAATCCAGTCCGGACGAATCTTCATCTCGCAGAAAAAGCGCCCTGACTGATTCTGGTGATAAACACTGCTGAGAATTTGGGAGACGATTTCAGCATCCAGAGTTGTCCACTGGCTGATCAAAGAGAGAGCAGAGGGCGTAATAGTGTACCAATATTGAGCGGCGCTTAAGGCTTTCAGGTAAGCTATTACAACTTCTGGATACTGTTCTGCTAACTCTGCACTCACTACCACACCATGAAAAGCAGGCAACACATTCAATTTGTCACTTTGCAAATAACGAAACTTCCCTTGACGATAAGCAATATCGTGAAAGGGAGCAAAGTGAGCGTATCCATCTGCCTGAATTGGATAACCAAAGGGCTGAGTAATGTTAGAGTTCTCTAGGGAAGCAAGCCTAACCTCGTTAAGTAAGTTTACAGAATTAAGCGATCGCATCACCATCCCATGTGCAGAAGAACTGAAGGGAACCGCAATTACACCTCCTCGCAAGTCTTCAATGCTTTGCAGTTTGGACTTATTTGGTACAATCACAGCATTACAGGAACCATCGGGATTCGTCGAAATAAAACTAACGAGGCGCGTTTGTCGAGTTTCACTAACAGCATTATTTTGCTGTAATGCACTCAGTAACAAGGGATAATCCCCTAAAACGCCAATATCTAATTGTCCGGAGTGTAAGCCTTGAATAATCGGTGCTCCTGTTAAAAAATCGCACCAGTGGATGCGATACTGGGTGGAACTGTATCGCCCTTCTCTGGGTAAGAAGTGTTCCAGTAAGCCTAAGCGCTGAATCACTAAGCCTGCCGTTACCATTGGAATCGTGCTGTTTTGAATACCGATCGCTAAATCGATTGTCTCAGGACGTTGTAGGGGGTTGGAACGGATAATTAGGCTAGGCGATCGCAAACGCACTGGGGTTGATTGAGGGTAAACTGAGGCTTGCTGTTGCTCTTGACTGTTCTCAACGAGAGCAATGAACTTTTGAATCGGGTTTGAGTTGCACGATCGCCGATTTTGCGATGATGAGTGTGTGCTCACAGATTCGCTTAATCGTTTGGGTAACAAGAGAAAAACATTACCAGATAAGGCGAATTCTTGGAGGGGAATTGCAACAAGCATTCCCAACTGACATTCAGATTTAAATTCAAAGTTAGAAGCAAATCCTAAATAATGCCCCTGCATCATATAGGTTCGCATCAAACTCAGAGTATCAACGGTTTCAACTTGAGAAAACTCCTCAAGGCTTATCCCTAATTCAGTTATCCGAGATTCAAAGACTAAACGACTAGGAGAGCCAGTATTTAGCATCACCCATCGCTCTTTTTGCAACTCCTTCAAACTCAACCAGCTTTGATTCGCTACAGGATGATTCGCCGCAACGACTAAAGAATAGTGAATTGGAGCAATTGGGGTTGCTGAAATTTCAGAAAATTCTGCAAAACTAATATCTGAGATTCCTAAGTCAATCTGACTGCTGGTAATGGCTCGATAGAGAAATTCAGCCGAATCAAATACGACACACTGAGCCTGAATCCCAGGATACTGCTGACGGTACTGGAAAAGAATGTCAGGTAGCCATCCATTGGCGATCGCGGCTGTACAGCCGATTTTGAGATTGCCAAATTTGCCTTTTTTGATTTCTTCGACTTTGGCAAACAATTGATTTTCAACATCAATCAGTCTTGTCCCTTCCTCCAATAAAAACTGTCCTACCTCTGTTAGCTGAATCTTACGCCCCAACCGATAAAAAAGGGGGGTTCCTAGTTCAGTTTCCAGGGATTTTATTTTGGCGCTGACCGCAGGCTGAGTCAGATTTAGAGCATCAGCGGCTTCGGTAAAGCTGAGATGCCTAGCAACCTCCAGGAATACTTTAACTTGATAAACCTCCACGTTCTCTAACCCCCCAGATTGGAATTTATATTTTACAGCTTAATGAATGAATTAAACTAATTTATGAAAGCATAAAAAATGTGAATAAATAGATGGTGCTTTTGGTTACAAAAAAGCTTGTAAGTTTCTAATTTCTTCCCTAGCATGAAAAAGTCGAGAGTCGATCTTGATTAATTTATCAGTCAAAACTTATAAAAGTTTTTGGTAACTGAAGAGGAGTTCTAAGTGGATACTCAATGGATGAAGACGGATGTTCTTGTCATCGGTGGTGGTACTGCTGGAACGATGGCAGCCATCAAGGCAAAACAAGCAAATCCTGAAGGAGAAGTGCTGATTTTAGAGAAAGCGAATATCCGCCGCAGCGGGGCGATCGCAATGGGTATGGATGGTGTCAATACAGCCGTCATTCCTGGTAATTCTACCCCAGAGCAATATGTTCGTGAAATTACGATTTCCAACGATGGCATTTTGAATCAAAAAGCCGTCTACCAAACAGGTAAACTTGGCTTTGAAGTCATTCAAGAGTTGGAAAGCTGGGGCGTGAAGTTCCAAAAAGATACCCAAGGGAACTATGACCTAAAACAAGTGCATCGCGTGGGTAAATATGTGTTACCGATGCCAGAAGGGAAAGACCTGAAACAAATTTTGACCCGACAGGTAAAGCGCCACAAAGCCAAAGTAACGAATCGGGTAATGGCGACTCGCATTCTAGTCAGGAATGGACGTGCTATTGGAGCGGTAGGGTTTGACGTGCGAAACGGCGATTTTGTGGTGATTCAGGCAAAAGCAGTCGTTCTGTGTACAGGAGCCTGTGGAAGATTAGGTTTACCTGCCTCTGGCTATCTTTACGGCACCTACGAAAACCCCACGAATGCTGGCGATGGCTACTCAATGGCGTATCACGCAGGCGCAGAACTCACCAATATTGAGTGTTTTCAAATTAACCCTCTGATGAAGGACTATAACGGCCCTGCGTGTGCTTATGTAGCGAGTCCGTTTGGAGCTTACACTGCCAATGCTGAAGGACACCGCTTTATCAGTTGCGACTACTGGAGCGGTCAGATGATGCTGGAAATTTGGAAGGAGTTGAATTCTGGTAAAGGCCCAGTTCAACTGAAGATGACCCACTTAGATGAAGACACCATTTCAGAAATTGAGTCGATTCTGTGGTCGAATGAACGACCCAGCCGAGAGCGATTTCATGAAGGTAGAGGCGAAAACTACCGCACGGATGGCGTGGAGATGAATATCTCAGAAATCGGTTTGTGTAGCGGTCACAGTGCTTCTGGAGTCTGGGTCAACGAGAAAGCTGAGACAACTGTCCCAGGATTATATGCAGCAGGAGATATGGCGAGTGTCCCCCACAACTACATGATTGGGGCATTTGTATTTGGTCGGTTGGCGGGTACAAATGCGGTGGATTACATCGAAGGGTTAGAGCATATTGAACCCGATCCTGACGTTTTAGAGGCAGAAAAACAACGAATTTATGCTCCATTGAACAATCCGAATGGTGTACCGCACACGCAGGTAGAGTATAAATTACGACGGTTGGTCAATGACTACTTACAGCCGCCCAAAGTAGACCACAAAATGGAAATTGGTTTGAGAAACTTTGTGCGCTATCACGAAAGCTTAGAAATGATGGGCGCACGCGACCCACATGAACTGATGCGCTGCATGGAGGTTCACTTTATTCGCGATTGTGCTGAGATGGCAGCACGCGCCTCGCTGTATCGTCGGGAAAGCCGTTGGGGATTGTACCATTACCGAGTGGACTACCCTGAAAAGAACAACGAAGAATGGTTCTGCCACGTCAATCTTAAAAAAGAAGAATCAGGCGAGATGGTTTTATTCAAGCGTCCGGTTGAGCCTTATGTTGTGGACGTTGATATTGAACGAGAAGTTTATGATGTGGCGGTGCGGTAAGGGTAAGAAGGCAGAAGGTAGGAGGTAGGAGGTAGGAGGCAGAAGGTAGGAGGCAGAAGGCTTTTATGAAAGAAAGCTTGTACTGTAAGCTTTTTAACCTTTTTCAACTGGATAGTTATTTCCGCCACGCTGCGGTAAGTTCATTAATTTGTAGCCAAGAGAGTGAGAGTTATGGCTTTAGCAATGCAACGGGTTGATGTACCCGTAATCGTTGATGAATCGAAATGCTTAGAAAAGTGTACCGCTTGCATTGAAGTGTGTCCGCTAGATGTGTTAGCGAAGAACCCAGAAACAGGCAAAGCCTATATGAAATACGACGAGTGCTGGTTTTGCTTACCTTGTGAGAAGGAGTGTCCCACCAACGCAATTACGGTTCAAATTCCCTTTTTGTTGCGATAGAGGAGTGATCATGTCTGCTGATACTGAATTGAACCAATGGTTGGAAATGCTGCGATCGCCTGATACTAGCGATCGCCTAGTTGCCGTCAAAATGCTGCAACATTTGGGTGATGAGGATGCTCTGGAACCGTTAATTACAGCATTGCAAGATGAGAGCATGGCTGTGCAAAAGCTTGCAGTGACGGCACTGTGGGAGCTAGCAAATCCCAAGTCGGTTCCGGCTTTAGTGGAATGTCTGGCTTCAACTGATGAGGAGATTCGGGAAGAAGCGCTATCCGCATTGGGCGAATTAGTTACCCCCGATCACTTGTTGCTGCTGCTGGATGCCTTGCATCGAGATGACGTGAATATGCAACTGAATGTGTTAATTCTGTTGCGGAAGATTCACGATGCTCAGTCTTTGCCCTATGTATTGCCGTTCTTTGAGTCGGAAAATGCTCAGTTACGGGAAGCAGCAGTAACAACGCTACGCTATCTCAATCAAGTAGAACGCTGCAAAGAAGCGATCGCGTTGATGTCTGACCCCGATGAGAACGTGCGGCGTTCTGCTGCCCTGACGTTAGGACATTTAGCAGATGCAGAAGTAGTTCCCAGTCTGTGTCAAGCACTCACTGAGGATGCGGATTGGCAGGTGCGACGCAATGCGGCAAAATCGTTGGCACTCCACGCTGATGTTGCGGCAGTTCCGGCTTTAGAAACGGCTTTGGCAGATGAGCATTGGCAGGTGCGGAAGTTTACACTTCAGGCTTTGCAGAAAACACCTGCTGACCAAACCTTACCTGCTTTAGTGAAAGCGTTGGCAGACGAGTACTCGGATGTGCGTCGAGATGCAGCGATCGCACTGGGTATCCTGAAGAACCCAACTGCCCTGAATGCACTCCAGCAATCCCTAGACGATCCAGACAAAGACGTGTGTATTTACGCAAAACGAGCGATTCAGACGATCCAGGAGTCTACGCCAGAAACATCCAATGCCTAGCCATCAATCTCCCTTCCGCCAAACTCATTCAATAGAGGAAATTGCCACTCCTCCCGATCCGGTAACAGAATCTCGGCAAAGAGAGGTTATCCAGTGTCTCAAACAGGTAATTGAACCCATCCTCAAAAACGACATCGTGAGTTTAGGAATGGTGCGGAATCTGCGGGTTGTGGATGACTATATTTATCTACGCCTGTATGTGGGAAAACATCAGCACCACCTGCAAGCAGACATTCAATCGGCAATTTCGTCCGTAACTTGGTGCAAGAAAACTTATATCCAACTGTGCACCATTCCTGGTGTCAGAACGACGTTGGCAATTTCCAGTGGCAAGGGAGGTGTAGGCAAGTCCACAACATCGGTTAATTTAGCTGCCGCTTTGAGTTTGCAGGGGGCGAAGGTGGGCCTACTCGATGCAGATGTCTATGGCCCCAACGTCCCCCAGATGTTGGGATTGGGACAGGCAGATGTCAAGGTGATTGATACACCCAACGGTCAAAAGTTTCTCCCCCTAGAAGCTCACGGCATCAAAGTCATGTCTGTAGGACTGCTGGCAGAACCCGATCATCCCCTAGCTTGGCGAGGGCCTGTCCTACACAAAATCGTGACTCAGTTTATTCAGGAGGTGGAATGGGGAGAATTGGATTACCTGCTGATTGATTTGCCTCCTGGTACAGGCGATGCTCAAATTACGATTGTGCAAGAAAGTCCGATTTGTGGCGTAATTTTGGTGACGACTCCCCAACAAGTTGCGGTTTCGGATGTGCGTCGCAGTGTCCATATGTTTCGTCGTGTCGGCATTCCCGTGCTGGGCATTATCGAAAATATGAGCTATTTAATCTGTGGTCATTGTGGCGATCGCACTCCGATTTTTGGTAGTGGTGGAGGGCAGCAGCTATCGACAGAACTCCATGCCCCTTTACTGGGACAGGTTCCGATTGACCCTAGTATTTGTACGGGCGGGGATACGGGAACGCCTTTGACCCTAACGCATCCAGACTCCACAGTGGGGCAAGTATTTGTACAAATAGCTGGAGCGATCGAGACAACTTTTCGCCCTTCTGAAGTTCTAACTTGCTAATTTTTTGGTAGTGCTCAAGATGTAATGATAGAGGAGTAGAGTTTCTTGCTGTTCTCCTCCCATGCCTGCGTGTCCCATTTGTGCGTCTTCCAAAACGGTCAAGAATGGTCGTATCCACA
>NZ_JAMPKJ010000071.1 GCF_039962115.1 Funiculus sociatus GB2-C1
AGTGTCTTATTAGTGAGCTGAATGCTCTCGTTTTTTTACTAATCGCGTAAAATGCTGTTACTTAAGCAACAGCCGACAGCGTTTTGCGTTTTATTTTTTGACTATCTCCTTTTCCTGAAAGTGGCTCGACGGTGCAAGGCTGTTGAGTTATTTTGTGTGGAACCCTAACCACTAGGCGGTTTTCTAGCGCGACTCGGACGAACTCGGCGCGAGGAATCCCGCATGGCTGTGCCGCCTCAACGAGCCTATTTTTGGGGCTTGGATCAATCCTGTGATTGACTTTCAGGGTCTTTACGATCACTTTTTTATCACCCTTGGGGTTCATGCTACATTTTCCGCCCTCTCAATAGTATAGTCCCTTAAAATCCAATTTGGGGGACGAGAATTGACCTAATTTGAAGTACAACGGCACTTAATTCTTTTTTTGTGTTCATTTGAGTACAAGCGCTTATCAAATCACGTAAGAGGTGCTCATTTAAACACAAGCAATGATTTTATTTATGTCTAGGCAGCGGTATAGAAGTAGCAGTGACAAATGTACTTACACCTCTTGCTGTATAAAGGTTTGAGCTAAAATATTACTACCTGTTTGCCGCTACTAAGGTCCATTTTTGATCACAAGCAATGATTTTATTTATGTCGATTTTTTAGCCCGGTCTGATTTACTATTACTCGTTTTTTTTAGCCCAGTCTGATTTACTGTTACTCGTTTTTTTAGCCCGGTCTGATTTACTGTTACTCGTTTTTTTAGCCCGGTCTGATTTACTGTTACTATTTTTTTTTTTGCCCAACCTGATTACTGTTACTATTTTTTTTTAGCCCGGTCTGATTTACTGTTACTATTTTTTTTTTGCCCAACCTGATTTACTCTTAGTCCGATTTTTAAGCTGTTAGGCATTAAAGCTGGGTATTTTTAGAGGCTGAAGCCCTTGACTGGCTTAGATAGCGCCATAAAATTAAATGCTGAACAGCTTGGCCCATCCTGATCTCCTCGTTGCACATTTTTAGCCCATCCTGATCTCCTCGTTGCACATTTTTAGCCCATCCTGATCTCCTCGTTGCACATTTTTAGCCCAACCTGATTTACTGTTACTCGTTTTTTTAGCCCATTCTGATTTACTGTTACTCGTTTTTTTAGCCCATTCTGATTTACTGTTACTCGTTTTTTTAGCCCAACCTGATTTACTCTTAGCCCGATTTTTAAGCTGTTAGGCATTAAAGCTGGGTATTTTTAGAGGCTGAAGCCCTTGACTGGCTTAGATAGCGCCATAAAATTAAATGCTGAACAGCTTAGCCCATCCTGATCTCCTCGTTGTACATTTTTAGCCCAACCTGATTTACTGTTACTCGTTTTTTTAGCCCAACCTGATTTACTCTTAGTCAGATTTTTAGCCCAACCAATGATTTCATTGATGTCACTGATTTTGTTGACATCCATTACTCTGCTGTCGTTGGTTCTTTTGGTTCTTTTGGTTTCTTCTCAAAAACTTGGATGGCTGGCTCGTTCAAGACAAAGCCTTTCTCTGTGGCTTCGCCCATCTTTCCTGCGATCGCAGCGACCCACATTGGGTAATCGGTTTGTGCCTGTTCTAACTTCTTAAAAACTTTGGGCTTTACAGTTAGGCTGACAATTCGCCCATCGCAGTCAATCTCGAAAGACTTCCAACCGTTCTCGACCGTCTTCACATCGGCTGGGAACTCCGAAATCTTTATGGTTAATTCAAGTTTTCCTTGCGTTGTCATAATGCGTGATACCTCCTGTGTAAATGCGATGCGGATACTCTAGCCGCTAGTTCCTGGAGTCCGTGATTGCGCTCCTTACACCACAACTAGCATTTGTTCTAAAAGCCAGTTATTAGAGGCGTTATCCAATACTGGAAGCAAGCGAAAATTAAAATACTCTTCCCAAGCTTCAATTCCGTAACGATCAGCAAAGCGACTTTCTAATTGCTCAAACTGCGAATAGTCCCGATTTGAGATAGCAGTTAGCAACGAAATTAGTTCGCTGACGGGAATTTGAGTGATAGTAGCCATTATCTGTGATTCAGTCATCTGGATAATCCTCAAAAATACAAATGATTGGAAGGATGCCGCGTTTGGTATTGATAATCTCAACCACCCGCTTACCTTTTCGCTTAGCTATTTTGTAGCAGTTAGCTTCTGTTGCTGCGGCTGCCCAGTCCCTCTGCTCCGTTAATGGATTCCAGAGTTTTGAGCTTTCATCTGGCTTGTCCTCTTTTGGGGTTTCAGTCATAGAGATCGCTCATGCATCATTCCCCTTTACCAGCCGCTTTCATTTGTTCAAGCCTCTCCTTTATCAGCACTCTGATTTTTGCTGATAGGGGTAGCTCTGCCCATGCCGCGTCGTTTCGACACGTTTCAATTTCTTCTCTAAGGTCGCCGACATCAATTGAAATACGGTCTTTTTGCGCCACAACAGAATCTAAAATTTGGTCTTCTTTCATATCTTATTCTTTACGTGTTTCATGAGTACCATAAGAAGCTAATAGAAGCTATTTGCATCTTTTAGATTCTTATGTGCTATCGTAGCAGACATAGACCGAAAACGCCCAAATCACTCACCACACAGCTAAATCAGGTGAAGTTGGGTGGCAGAGTTTTCTTGCCGACAACCATCTCAACCGCAGATAGCAAGCGGGATATAAGGATTTAACCTTAACCAATTGGAGGAATTGAGCAATGGTAACGATGCAGCCAACACAGGCTGAACTGACCCGAAGTACCCCAGCAATAGCCGCTGGAGTCGATAACGGGGCGGGACTATGCAAACTTGTCTTTGGCAGTGGCAACCAGCAAATGAAAGTTCGTACTCCCTCAAAAGTGCTGGAAATTAAAGAAGAATTACACGATGTTCTCACCTCAAAAGAAGGTGGACATTTCTTCTATCACAGTGGCGATAGAGAAGACCTAATTGGGCGGGAGTTTCTGACAGGAACATTAGCCGCATGGAAAGCGCCAACCACTCACATTAAGTTAAGTGACGACCCAGTTCTAAAAGTCGAATATGCTTTGCACACACTACTTGGAGGCTTGTCTACCCTGCCATCCCGCCAAGAGTGGAACTTGCATTTAGTGCTGTCTATCCACAATAAGCAAGTGTTCCAAGCCCCATTAATTAAGAGAACATCAGGCACCCACGTTATTAGTTTTAATGGCAAAAATACAGTGCACTCTCGGATAAATCTTAAAGTCAGTTTAGTCGCTCCTGAAGGTGCAGGTTCTTACAGTTATTGTGTTTCATCGAAACCAGAACCATTAATTGATAGAACCGCTCACGCTATTGCATTCGATTTTGGAACTTCTACAGTTATCCCAACTGTTTTTGCTCCAGGTGGTGCAATTATCCATCGTCAAGTTTTGGAAGTTGGGGGCTGTATCGATCTACTGGATGCAATCGCCACCGACTCAGAACTCATTCACTTTTTGGGGTCTGGAAAGGCAGGAAACATTGAGACAATTCGACAAGCGATTGAATCTGGAAGCTTTCAATACGGCACCCGCAACTTTAACTTACGTAGTGTCTATGCCCGTCATCTCAAACCGTGGCTATCTGACCGCTTACGCCTTGCACTAAAAGAGATACAGGAGTGGCGCGATTCTGCTCAAAGCTTTGTTGCTTGGGGGGGAGGGGTTGAAATGCCGGGTGTAGCCAAAATGCTTGCCACGCAAGGGATTACTGCTGTACCCGATGGTTGTTGGGCTAATGCGATTGGCTTGCAAAGAGTATCCCAAGGACGACTAGCCAGAGGGAAATAAGCGATGCCAGAAAACACCAGAGTTCGAGTTGAACCCGACATTGAGCAATATCTAAAGTCGCAGTCAGAGCGCGTACTGGGTAAGACAAGTAATCAAGTTACGGGTGCTGACTTGACCACACTAACCAATCGCATTTTGTATGAACATAGGTTGGCTCAACAGATGGCGACGCAAGTTCCATTTTCAAAGCTTTTTAGTTTGGTGATGAACTGGGTTCCCAGCAGTGGAAATAAGGTTGCCTCTCTTAACCAATCCATAGATCCACCCGCTTTAAAAGCTCAAGAACCAGACAGCTTTGAATTTGATGCCGACTTAGGTGATTTGTTCGACAAAGACGAGGCGGCTTAATTTTAAAAATTTTGTCAGTAAGCCAGCGGCATGAAGTTTACCAGACGCTCAACCGCTGGCTACTGGCTCCCGACTCAAGTAAGGAGACACTTCATTGTGACAGAACTTAAGTCTGCGATTCAACGCCGCATAGACCAATGTCGCGCTAATGGAATTGGGTTTATTGAAGGGCAAATACTTCCTCACGGCATCAACCTACAAACAGCTTGCACTCTAGCTGAATATTGGTCGCGCTACATGGATGCAGAAGCGCTCACACTCATTAAGAAGCTTCCCCCACATCAACACAAAACAATTAATTCAATTTACTCAAGATGTATGGGAATGAAGCGCCGATGAACCCCAATTTTTACAATTGCTACAAAGCGGAATACAGCGACATAGACGGCGAGCATACCGACTGTTATTTCACGCCTGACAAAGACGATATTGACACCTTCGCCCAAAAGATTGAGTTTTATCACGACAACAACAGCAACTCTACGGGGAGTTCTGGAAATGTTCAGGTTTGGTCACACGAAGAAGTAACTAATCCCATAACTAAATGGCTGCTTTGGGTGAGTAGATAAATCTGCAAGGATAGCAACTTAACAAAAATAAAGCTGACGACTTACAAACTAAAAGGAGACTTTGAACTATGCCAGATAAAACTACCTGGATAAATAGCTTGCGTCTTCTTCAAGTTCCCGAAGAACTATCCGAGCAAGCAGCCGATATTCTTTCTCGACAGGACACAGGTGAACTTCCCTATCCATTACCAGAACAAGAACAACGGATTGTAACTTGTGTATGCTGTTCATCTAAAGCGAATACGAGGAAAAAATTATGACTTAGATCGCTTACAAAATAATTGCTGAATCTGGTACGAAATTCACTCATTTTAGTAAACTCAATAATCTCGGTGAAGCGCAGATGGAATGGGAGCAAAAATTCAATCAGAAAGCTATAGAGGTTGCACTTGACGATGATGAGAGTGAACTTGATTTCTCTGATTTATTTGAGGCTATCCCCAAAATGAAGCATTATATTTCAGCTTTGATTAATGGAGAAGCTTCTTACGACCATTTTCTAGTAGAAGTCGAGCGGACGAAAGCCAGCTTAATTGAGGAAGAGGTAATAATGGCTGATAAAAAGCTTTCCGAAAAATTTCAGTCTTTAGCTAATCTCTTTAAGTATTTAGAAAATTCTGGATACTCCGAAGGTTACGAGATTATCGACAACGGCAATGGAATTGAGATTAAGAAAGAATTGCACAAATGGCTACAAGATGGGTTGAAAGGCAAGCGACTTATTAAAGAGCTAGAGGCTCAAGAAGTGCGCGTATCTCCTTACGACAAAGCTGGCTATTTTGAGGAGTGGGTTTAGAGATGAAAGATACCAATGATTTCACAATTCTAGTGGCGCTGCTTACAGTCTTTCTGGGTTGGCAACTCTTTACCACTTACGCTCAAGCGCAGAAATTAAACCAAACGCTCGGCATCTGTCAGCAGCGGGAACAGCGTACCAACGAAATGATTGATAAGTTGCGCGGGTTCAATCAGTAAAATAATGCCCTCATCCGTTACTTGAGGGCTAATTAATTAAACAAGGAGACATCATGGAATTTGGAAAAAGAGGCGGTGCGATTGTAAAGTATTCTGGCAATAAATCAGGAATACAAAAAGTGCACGCCATTGATGAAAGATTAGCCGGACTAGCTAAAAGCTATTTCGACATCGACTTGAAAGAGCTGCCCAATATGAGCGACCAGGAGCTTGCTAAATTTGCTGATAAAGCGCAGGCGAGGGAGAGGCTAATTGAAATATTACCCATTCTGGAGAAGCACTTTAAAACTCTGATTGACGGGCAAGTTAAGTACGAGCAGTTTGTAGCGCGGTTTCAGAAGGATGTTGCGAAAGGCTCTAAAGAAATTGACCAGCAGATATTAGATGTTTTTCTGGCAAGTAAAGGCTATGAAAATCATCTCAAATTGATGAGCGATAAAGCGAGACACGGGGTATTAGAATTGCAAGCTGAAAGCCGCAGCGCTCTGAGTTTAGAGCGTTTAGATTTTCAAAGTGCCTTGCAATTGGTACAACGCCGTCATCAGCGAAGCGCTCAAAGGATTCAAGAACGAATCCCAATGATGGAACGCCGCGAAGCACTGGCAGAACAAACCAGAAAGGAATCTGAGCAGCGGAAAGATTTACTTACCAATGGCACCAGGAGCGCAAGTAAAAAAGGCTTTTGGCAGGGTATTGGTGATTGGTTTAGCGGTAAATAATTGAGGTCAATTTAATGTTCGATCCACACGATAATCAGCCTCATAATGGGGCTGAGTTTCTTCAAAACGACGAACCAGAATCCAGCCCATCCAGATTTTACAAAGCTGCTGGAAATGTGTCTGAATTTGGGCTTTACTTCTCCGGTGGAGTAGCTCTAGCGTTACTATCCCGCCTGGTGCCTGGGATGCTAATAGCCTACGCGATATTGCTCGGTATGACTGCTGGATATGTTGCATTAGCACTAGGAAGAGATAGACGTGAAAGTGCGGCAATTGGACTTGCGATCACCGCGTCAATAATTGCAGGATTTTGGGATGCAGTAGCGTCCATCGTTGCCGTTGTTAACCCGCTACTTTTAATCTCAATCCCCACTCTCTTTATCTGCATTGCAATTCTCTGGAGGGTTAAGCAATGAACCCAAAAATAGTAATGTTCTGTGCCTTTGCAGTGGGTGTAATTGGTTCAACCGTCGCCACGGCAGGACACTTCGATGGAAAGCTAATCTATTGCCAGCCCACTGCTAATGGATGTGTTGAGCGGTCAGTTCCAGATTGGATTAAATTAAATTCCTCTGCTAGGAATGTACGACGTGAACCAGGTGCAGCGGGATGGAAATTGAGTGGCGCATTTATTTCGGTCGCTGGGTTCTGGGTGTCAATGTCATTGGCGCGAAGTCTAGCAGAGCAGGAAGAAAAGCTATATCGATTTGATTTACTCAAGGATGAGTTTGAGCTAAGAAAAGCGGGAATTCAATCACAAATTTTAATTGAATCCTTTACCCAAAAAGCAACGCTTCAGGAAGCTGAATCGGCATACACAACCCTCGAACCATACGCTTATGTGGACGAACAACCGCTACTAGATGGGCGTGATTCGCTTGATACGAGTAATCGAATTGAAGAAGCCAAACAAACAGAGGTAAATGTTTCTTCAAGTTCTAATAATCCAAATTCGGAAGGTTTAACTGGCATGGTTTTGAATAGAGACTCAGAAACAATCGGGATGGCGATATTAGATGGGCTGGTAGGTTCTCGCCGCTCTAGTTTAATTGTTGGTGGCACCGGATCTGGTAAGTCCGTTACTGAGTCATATCTTTTGACTAAGCTTCAACAGCGTTATCCAAATGCAGAAATTTGGGCGATCGCACAAAAGAATGATTCCTTCTGCGGATTGGATAAAAAAGGACGAGTGATTCTATTTGATGCACTTGACCCATCGGCAGCATTGAAAGGAATTGATCACATTCACAGTATCTATGACAAACGCCGTAGACTGCCTGAACACGCTAGAACCGATTTAAACCCAGTGCGATTAATCCTCGCAGATTGGTTGAGTATTAACCAGGCGTTAGAGGAATTAAAGAACGAGGAACTTGTAAAAAGCTCCAAATATTTAACCAAATTAGCAGACATTATCTACAACGGACGTGAGCTAAATGTATGTTTAGTTGTGGACTTACAGAGCTTCAATTTGGCTGCAATAGGAATGAAAGCAGATCGGAATAGCCGCAAGAACTTTAATCTCGTTGGATTGGGCAATTACTCAGTAGATGAATTCGGCAGCATTAATGAATCCTACGGTGTACTGTCAAACATGATTAGAAATAAAGACATGGTTGCCGATGAGGAAGATCGTTCAGCATTAATAACCAAATTCAAAGAACTGAAGCCAATATCTAAGGAGAATCAGCGCCCCATCATTTTCACAACACTAGAGCCTAGCCGCGTCGCTTTACTTCCTGACTTAAGACACTATAAACCTGGTCAATCAGCACCGATAAAGTTAGAAGGATATACACCTGAACACCTCGAACGTATCTTGGCTCTTGAGTTTGATATTCCCGCTCCGGTACACAAAAAAGAAACTGACGAAGCGACGGAGATAGTTCAGGATAATGCTAAAGCCAAAGAAGTTTTATTGAGTTGGTTTTCAGGTAAGGGATGGGTAAAAATCGGCAATGCTCGAACGATGTGTAAGCAACTTCGCAGCCTAACTAAAGATGCAGATGAAGTACGTTTACTTATTAATGAACTGGTTCGAGAGGAGCTGGTGAACGTAAACGAGCATGACGAATTTAATGTGGATATGTCCTCCTGACCCAACGTGATAAACCGGGTAAAACGCGCTAAATCTGCTATCTGGTCAGGCAGGTCAGGAGCGGTCAGACCAGATAGCAGCAAGGGTCATAGCGGTCAGGGCTTCCTGTCATATCCCTGACCCATGACCTCTTCCTGTCCAATGCGTGACCATTTCCTGACCGACCGATAAATAACTCAAATAAGGGATAAATATGAATGATTTTCTTGCTCAATTAATTGAATTAATTATCCAGCTACTTCCACATGAAGTGGTAGAGGAAATTAACGCTGTTAGTTTAAATGAACTAGACGCGAGAGGAGTGATTATTTGGGCAGATGGAGGGAATGATGCAAATTAACTTAACCCAACGCCCAACACGAAGAGAGCTGGTAATTGGCTGTTTATGTCATCGGTTGTGGGAAGCCAGCCCGGAAGTAATTGAGGAGATATTGAGCCAACTGCCAGATGAATTAATTCAAGAATTAGCAAAAAGAACAGTTCAAATATTAGATGCCGAAGACAGCAATGAGACGTACAACTCGCAGACGGATTAAAAATATTTCAATGGCAACTATCGCTGTCGGTTGTGCTTTTGGTTTTTTGACTCTCCTCATTCAGCCGAAAGAATTAGATAAAGGGCTACTGCTTGGCTTTTGTTTTGGGCTTTGTTGTGGTATTCGTCTGACGGAAGAAGAGTAGAAGTAGTATCCCATAACTCAATGCGAGTGCCTAAACCAATGCAAGTTATAGCTTTTATCACTCCATTCAGGCATGAACTGATGAGGCAATTAAACACCCCATTTTCAAGGGTTCGCCAAGACTAAATTAACCTTACTAACTGAAAATAAATGGACATTAGAAGCCGCTCTCACACCTCCGACTTTGAGAAGAGGATAGAAGCTTTTTGCAAAATACCGCTAGAGCCGATGGATTACTGCCTTCGTTGGGTAAAAGCCAACCCTAATAAAGGTTATAGAAAGAGCTGCATCAACGCTTTAACTAAAGCCACTGGATTAAGTTTACAGACGATTAAAAATTGGGGAACCAATTTTACCAGAAGACCGCAGAATTTACCTTACTTACTCCGGCAACTTGACCTGCTGAATCAATTTATTGAATTGGTGAAGACTGGAGAAATTACACTCCCCCCAAACTTCCCACAACAGTAGTTGGTCGTGATTCAGTACCAGGTTGGCATAGCTGACCTGGCTTTTAGTACCAATGCGATTTATATTACTCTTCTAACCTTTCGTAGATGTTTATTTTATTTAAGCTATTAGCTTATGCAGTTCATAACTAAACTGATTCGAGCGCTAAAGAAGGCTAATTTGGAGGTTTTTTATTTTCCTTGTGGAGGTATAAAAATTTCTGCTAAAAGTATTTACTTTTATCAAGATAGACAAAAAGTGAATCTAACTTTTTGTGTTAAGAGCTTTGTCTGGGTTCGAGAAAGCACTCCAGATGAATTCAGTAAGACTTTCTTGAAAATCAATTTAGGCGTATATTCTGATTACTGGAAAAATATTGGTTTAAGTGGTAGTGAATGTCTTGTACACAGCTTATATTACAATCGGTTGAAAAGTTTGAGTGACATTAGCTTTCTAAATCCTGAAGTAGCGGAGTTTAAACAGGAACTGGAAAGTTTGAAGCAAGCCGCTTCTTTCCAACGATCAGAATTAGAGCTGATTACAGAGAGAAGCTTAAATTTATCAAAGTGGCGTTTTTTTTCTATCTCGCAGCCAAACTGGAGACAATTAAAATTTCCAGCTATTTACCGAATCTGGAATACTGTTAATAATTATCAATATATTGGGCAGACTCAAAACCTACATAAGCGGTTGAATAGACATAGAGGCGATCTTATAGGTAACAGACACGATTGCCGACTACTTCAACTAGATTGGAACCGATATGGTGAAAAGAGTTTTAAATGGATTTTGCAGGAACAATGCCCAACTTCTATGTGCCAGCTTGAGCGCGAAGGAAGAGAAATTTTTTGGCAAAAAGCTTTTGGAGCTGAATACAGCAATTTTATGGATGACAGTACGTCATGTTCCTGGCTAGAAGAGCTAACGGAAATTCATTAAGTCTAAAAATCCCGATGAATTAAAAGTGGTAGAGGTTCCATCTGAGAGCGGTAAAGAGCTTTTAAATCGGAATTTATCAATGGTTAACGCAATTGGGTCGGTTTCATCTTCATGCCGATATACCAAGCTAAATAAAACTTAAGCCCCACAATAAACGGGGCTTTTTTTCTGCGAGGTACGATTGTCTCACGCTAGAGCTGTGACGGCAAATGTAGCTGTTGTGGAGGCTCCTGCTGCGGTGAATGAGGCGACAGAGATGGAAGTGAATGAGACAGTTGACGATGCTGGTGTAGTTTCATATTCCGCCGCGGCGACCGTCGTTGTGAATGAGCAAGTGAGTGAGAGTGAGGAGATGCCGAGACATGGAGTGAGTGATGAGCAGTTAGCAGCGATGAGAAGAATGAGCAAGATGGTGAGTGAGCTAAAGAAAGAGCGTGGAGCGAGGAAAGTGAATGCTGAAATAGTGGGAGCTGAAGTTGAACAAGTGCGGGAGAAAACATATTTTGAAAGAATCAATGAATGGATTAAGAGTGGAGACAATGGGTTAATAAATGAAGCGATGAAATGGGCGATGAATCAAGACAATATTGAGTTTGAACATTTCTGGATGAAGGGAAGGTAGTTGGGATTGTAGAGAACCGGAACGAGAAACAAGTAGCGCTAGTAAATTAGCCAAAAATTAATTAATTAATTAATTATTTAATTAATTCAAATGGCTGTAAAATGCTCTGGGAGCGGTTTACGAGTTCTCCAGAATAATATGGGAAATTAAATAAATGAGGAAATTACGGGAATTTATTCGATGATGGCGACTTTAAGGTACTGACAAACTTCTCTGCAAGTGTTTGGGGGAGTACCAATTAAGTAAATAGCTGGAGTTTTTTTAAGGTAATAAGCATAAGTTTGAGCTTGACCTATGGCGTGTTTCCAGCTCCTATACTCCTTTACTCCAATTGCATATTTTTTAGTAACTACATCACATTCACCGGCTGGTGTCCAAACGCAACAGTCCCCACCAAGCTTAGCCGCCAAAATCTCTTTATGATAAGCCTCAAATCTATAGCTGTTAGCAGACTTGGGAGAATCAGCCCAACGCATAACAAATTCAGCTAATTCTGGAGATCCCCAGCTACCTTGAATTTCGGGGGTGCCGCCTTGAATGACTATTATCTGAGGGGTGCCATGCTTTAGCTCTAATTTATCAAGCAAAGCTTCTGAAGATTTAAGTCTGTGAAAATCATTAAACCTTCTACCTGAAGCTTTGGCGATCTCCGTGAGATTAACCCAATTATTCGGAATTTCCACTTAATTCCTGCAAAATACTTTTAATTATTATATCCCGTTACGGTTACGCGATTCGCCGTTTCCCGTAACGGGGTAGATAAATGATTGTTGTTTCTATTGTTGAAAGTGTAGGATTTAATTAATTAATTGAATAAATTCCAGCCGCGGGAAACGAGGATGTCTCACCATCCCCGACCGCAATATCAAACTTGGGTCACATACCAGGCTCAACTGGTAGAGACTAACCACACTCATTTTGATTGCACGCTATATCAGCCAGTACATCAGCTTGCATTTAGTTGGTACCAACTAGATGTTGCCGTTTGTATCAGTTTCTGGTGGGATGCGGCATCAGTAAGACGGTTTCGGCAGGCTTTGGAGAAAGAATTAATTTTGAAGTGGCGATCGCCTTTCAACAAGGAAAACTGGGAGCGGTGGGGGCAACCGTTTGGATAGGCATAATCGCTCTGAGTTTAATCGTTTAGAACTGAGGTGAACGTTATTGAAATATAATTTCGTTGCTTAACTAATAGCGGGATTAAAAATCAAACAATTCTAAAAATTCTTCAACTACCTCAGAGGGGTTATCCATATATTCTGATGCCATGTAGCGAGCAGTTCTAACTCATCTTTCAAGAGGTTGGGCTGCCATAGCTGGTTTAATATTTTAGTTGAGTTATAGACTCGTCTGGTTTATTCTATACAGCAGTTTCCATCCGGTGCTCTCCTTCCCCAATTTCCTCACACGGAGGTTTCCCTCATGGCAGCTCCCATTCAGGGTACGCCCACCGATATCATCTGGCCAAGTTTGCCTGTTGCGGAATGGCAAGATACGTATGAAACGCTACACATGTGGACTCAGATCGTTGGCAAAATTCGGCTGGCGCTGGCTCCCCAACTCAACCACTGGTGGCACTCCACCCTGTATGTAACGCCGCGTGGGCTGACAACCTCTTCAATTCCTTATAGAACGCGCACCTTTGAGATTAGTTTCGATTTTCTCGAACACCACTTACAAATCTCGACGAGCGACGGCACTACCCAAAGAATCGCACTTGAATCCCGCTCGGTAGCTTCTTTTTATCAGGAGGTTATGAGTACATTGAGTGCGCTCGGCTTGGAAGTTCGGATTTGGACGATGCCGCAGGAAGTAGCGTCGCCTATTCCATTTGACGAAGATCACAAACATGCCGCTTACGATCCGGAATATGCACAGCGGTTTTGGCGTATTCTCATGCAAGCTGACCGAGTAATGACAGCGTTCCGCTCACGCTTTATCGGTAAATGCAGCCCTGTACACTTTTTTTGGGGCAGCTGTGACCTAGCTGTGACCCGCTTTTCTGGGCACCCAGCCCCACAGCATCCAGGGGGAATTCCTGGTATGGCGGATTGGGTGACGCGAGAGGCATATTCGCACCAAGTGAGCAGCTGTGGCTTCTGGCCCGGTGGTGGAGCGGTGGAGGAACCTGTTTTTTACGCCTATGCCTACCCAGCACCGGAGGGGTTTCGAGATTATCCTATCCAGCCTCATCAGGCATTTTATAGTGAACAGATGCAAGAGTTCCTTTTGCCCTATGAAGCTGTGCAGCAGGCTGACGAGGCAGATGCAGTACTCCTTACCTTCCTCCAAAGCACCTACGAGGCCGCTGCCAATTTAGGAAAGTGGGATCGAGCCGCTCTGGAATGGACTCCAGTTTCACAAGGTTAACAAGATGCTGCACCAAACGGCTGGCTCTATTCTTGTACTCCGTTGAAGGGTTATCTGTCGTCGATGAGCTAAGCCGTTAGTTCTATTCACTATATTCTCCGCATTGCTGAATCAGGAAGGCTACTAAACCCGTCGATCCAGTTTGAAAGCGAGTGGTCAACTAGCTCTTTTATACCTTCAATACCAGCCTTTTTCAGCACTCCGATAACCCACGCTTTTAAAGTTGGATTACTCTCAATGTACCTAATTGCTTCTGTTACTACCGCCTGTCTCGGCGTTACTGAATACGGGTATGATTTCCCAAAATTTAAAACGGGCCTTCGAGGTTCCAGTGATAGCTTCATACTTGCATTCAGCAACGCCGTAGCTAGTGCGTTGACCATTTGCGTTCAGCCCGCGTCGGACGGAATATGTCGGATGCAGGTTGCCAGAGCCGATGATGATGTAGAAAAGGCCCTATCCCCGTTCGCTGTCCAGCATCTTCATCTGCTGCTCGTCGTAACGGCTGCCTGCGACTGCTGAAGCGGGAATCGCTGCCTCAATCCGGGTCAAGTCTTCCAGGGATAATTGCACATGAACGGCTGCCAACGATTCAGCAAGTTGAGTTTGTTTGCGTGCGCCGATGACCGGAACAATGTTTTTACCTTTTGCAAGTACCCAGGCAATGGCAAGCTGCGAAGGACTAACTCCCTTCTCAGCAGCAATTTGCTGAAGCTCTTCAATCAAACGCTGGTTCTGAGCCAGGTTTTCCCTACTGAAGCGTGGGAGGTGGGCACGGAAATCATTCGGTGCCGTGGGGACAGAGCCGCTCAGCAGTCCTCGCGAAAGCACGCCATAAGCCGTCACGCCGATGCCAAGTTCTTCCAGCAAAGGGAAAATTTCGGTTTCTGGATTGCGGCTAATTAGGGAGTATTCGATTTGAAGGTCGCTGATGGGGTGGACGGCGTGGGCGCGGCGAATCGTCTCTGGCCCTACCTCCGATAGACCGATATGACGCACGTAGCCAGCCTGAACGAGTTCGGAAATGGCTCCGATGGTATCTTCGATAGGAACCTGCGGGTCTAGGCGAGCCAGACGGTAGATGTCGATATGGTCTACTCCCAGGCGAGTCAGACTGTAGGCTGCAAAGTTCTTCACCGATGAGGGACGCCCATCGATACCAATCCATCCGCCATCGGGAGAACGCAGAGCACCGAATTTTACCGAGAGCATGGCTTTGTCGCGGCGGTCTTTGAGTGCCCGACCAATCAGCATCTCATTGTGTCCGCATCCATAGAAATCGCCCGTATCCAGCAGCGTCACGCCTTGGTCGAGCGCCGCGTGGATGGTGGCAATGCTTTCGTTGTCGTCTGTCGTACCGTACATGCCCGACATCCCCATACATCCGAGAGCCAGGGGGAAAACGGTTAGACCTGTGGTGCCGAGTTGGCGAGGGGAAATTCTACTTTCTGCGGTCATGGTTTTGTTTTCGGTTGTTGTGTCTCTTATTTTTGAATAATAAATTTGGGCGGACAAATGGTAGAACCATTGCTCGAACAGCCATCCGGAATTTAGATGTGTTTGCTCTGAGTGCTGTGGTTTCCCTTACGGATAAAAAACATTGAAATGCCAGCCAAGGCGATACGAGCTGGCTGTAAATAGAGCAAAACCTAATGCACGAGATGCAAGAGATTCAAAACTTGTTAACCGCTGCTGTTGCCATTATTGTTACTCTATTATTCACCCTGATGGTACTCGACTTGATTGCAGATTTAGTAGCGCAACGCCGGGTGCAGACACGCTCTAGACGGACTACCCTTCACTGCGATAAATCATAGGCATTACTGGGGAATGCTGATGAAACGAGATCGACATGGCAGAGCGAAGACTCTCACACTTGATGAGATTGAGTTGTTATTTAGCCAAGGCTTCCAAACCGAGAGGGATCGGGCTGTGTTTGGATTTGCTCTTTATACAGCCTGCCGGATTAACGAAGCCTGCACCCAGTTAACCGTGGATGTCTACGATCAAAAAGGAAAAGTCCGTCCACAAATAGAACCAAGTAGCGCTGGTAAATTAGCGAAAAATGGTAATTAATTAATTAATTAATTAATTAATTAATTCTAATGGCTGTAAATTGCTGCCAGAGCGGGTTTGTAATTTTCCTCAATAAAGAGGGAAATTAAATAAATGAGGAAATTGGGAAAAAATAAATAAGAAAATAAATCAATAAAAATAAATCTTGAAATAGCTCACAAAAAAAAGGTGAGAAAAGAAAGACATTTTCTCCATCCACCCGCACCTAGAGCAATCCCAATGCACCGGGGGCGTTTCATATTTTGGGAATGGCATCAACGGGTAGATCCTGTTAATTAAGTTGACAGTAGCCTGTCAAGCTGGTAAGGTGTTGTCATATGAGTGAGCCGAGTGCTAATGGCAGTGCCTTTACCGAAGTCATCCTTGAGGTTTTTCGGTTGAATGGGCTTTTGTTGGAAGCAGGCGATCACTTGACCCATCCGGTTGGTTTAAGCAGTGCCCGCTGGCAGGTACTCGGCGTTGTGGACCATCAACCTACACCCGTTGCCCACGTCGCTCGGATCATGGGGCTAACTCGACAAAGTGTTCAGCAAACTGCTGATGCCCTGGCAAACGATGGATTTATCACCTATACCGACAATCCACACCATCGTCGTGCCAAATTAATGACCATTACACCCAAGGGGCGTAAGGCATTGGATTATGTACAACAGTGTCAGGCAGATTGGGCAAATCAAGTCAGTGACACGCTTTCATTAGAAGCGTTAAAGACTGCCGTTACGGTATTACGACAACTTAAAGAACGTCTGGAAACTCACAAAACTGATGGTCTGGATGAGTAATTGCGCTCACCGTCCATCATTCCACTGGGGGGAAAACAATGAAAATAACAGCTTCAGCGATTTCACTTAACGTTGATGATGTCACGGCATCCGCTACATTTGTTAAACAACACTTTGGCTTTAGCGAAGAGATGTCAGCCGATGGCTTCGTATCCCTAAAGAGAGACGATGCTGGCTTCAATCTTATCTTTCTGCAAACTGGATTGGAAAGCTTCAAACCCATCCACATGCGTGAACATCGGGCAGATGGTTTGCTAATCGCGTTTGTCGTGGATGATATTGACACCCAATATGTGCGATTGCAAGCTGAAGGTGTACGGATCACAACTCCGATTGAGACTGAACCTTGGGGCGAACGATTCTTTCAAGTGACAGACCCTAACGGGGTAGTGATTCAATTGGTTCAGTGGATAACTCAACCCGATAGCGAGAAGGCTGCGTAAACTCATCCATAAAACTTGATAGGAAGAATGCTGTGTAGTGCTTTTGACAGACGACACAGTATTTTAGTTTTCACCAGCAGCAGGCGATCGCTCCTCACTGCTTTTCGCATCCAACCCTTATCGCTCTCACGGTCGAAGCCGTGCGGATCGGGAGGCAGAACTTTGAAATTCCGGTAGGAGATGTCCGGGCAATTCAGATCCGGTGGGCCTGGGGGAATACATACGCCTGGATAAGCTGGGCTACAGTTTTGACGGGGAGCTGAAGCTGGCTTGGGCAAGGCGTTAGAGGACGGTTGATTACTTGCGGATTGCCCCTTCCTAAAATCCCACGGCATGACTGGCTTGGACTGATTCCAGAATCCCAACTTCTTCTGCTTGGCTTGGGCTTCAGCCTGGAGGTACTGATTCAAGGTGGACGTACAGCCGCTCAGGTACTGGCGATACACGACAGCCTGCCCTTGCTTCACCATTTGCAGGTTTACTGACTGATTCGCCAGGTACAACTCAGCAACAGTGCGCCCGTAGGGAACTGACAAGTCAGCGCAACACTATCGCGTTCAATCTCTCGGAGCTGCACGGTTTTACCAGGGGGAGAAATTGCTTGAGTTTTGCCGCCGATATTGTAGCCAGACAGTCAAGTTTTGCACTTAAAAGATGACTGACAAATACTACAATGAGCCAAAATATTTTTGTAGATAGGAAGACGAAGTTTTTGGCTGCATACTGGACACTCAAACACAACTCTTATATCATTTGAGACATCGAATTGGTACCCCTCAAATGGACGCGAGAGACTTTTAAAATTTCCAGAGCGGCTTGCACTAACAATACGTCTTTGGTTCCATCGATAAAGCATACGCTTTATCAATCCACAATTTTTCATTGGTGGCTGTTGATACTCCATCCTTGCTCTTTTAAAACCCCTCTGGAAAGCTTCTTTAGCAGCAGAGCTTGTAAGAAAGCGATTTACTTGTTCCTTAAAATTAATCGTTCGTTTGCCAAGTACATATCCGAATTCTTCTGGTGTGAGATATCCTAACCGTTCTTCTTGATACCGAATATATGATTGCCCAAAACTATTGCTTTCTTGGGTTTCTTTAAGTCGGTAAGCATCCAAAATGAGCCACCCAATACCTAGATAAACAGAAGCTGTATCTGTCAATATTTCATTGTCATAGTTATTTGGGAAGAGCAATCCAGCACGATATAAGAAAACATGGGTAATTTCGTGTGACAGAATTGCTGCGATATCTTGTTGGTTTTCCTTATATCGCGCATTTAGCTCTACTAAGTATTCATTTTCTGGTGTCAGTTCCACTTGTCCGGCGTGTTTCAAGCTTTTTCTATAACTAACTAGAATAGACCCTTCTGGAAGCTTTAGGCGGCGTACAATTACGCCTGCTAAACGATGAGCAGTAATAACGGGATCTTCTCTAGAAGTCATCGATATTTCCTCAGGAGGAATACTGCTTGAGAACGAGTAGATATCCTGAAGAGAGAAATGTTTGTATAAGGCTTTTATTGATGCTTTTACACGCTCAAGATTAGGATAAATATCCGAGATATCTTTACCTGGTTTTGCTTTATGTACGGAGTTTTTTGACTCAATAATAGTTTCTCCACCACCAAGATTAATAATAAGAGCTTGTATTGTCCGAATAGGCCCCCAGGGAATAGCCCACCAACCTAGCAGAAGCGATAACAATGAATACGGTATACTTCTTAATATTGCTTCACTTCTGCTAGAAACTCGATACGCACGAGAAGCACGATAAAAAGTTACAACGCTCAGTGAAATAACGTAGCGGTAAATCACATATTTCATGTTTTTCCAAGGTTCATTCCACTTAATTTATAGTATCTTCGTAAAACTGATTACAATGAGTTTAGAGACGCTCCCCGCGGACTTCAGATTTACTTAGAAAATGCCCTACATCAAGAACTTCTAAACTAGATTATCACGATTGTCACGAAAAATTTAGGCATTTCAACTGTACAATTAAGCGATAGCAAATAACCTTCGGATCAAGCGGACATCGCAGCCTACTACCTTCACTAACCAATCATCCATACCGCCTTACGCTTCTGCTCTGGCGATACTTCTAGATACCGCTGCAACGTACCTAGCTCGTGGTGTCCCGATATTTTTTGAATGTGCCTAAGCAGTATCCCGGCATTGTGCATCTGAGTCAAAGCAGTTCGCCGGAAAATGATGACAAATAATTTATTTATTCAATACCTGATTGATAATGTTGGCATTCTTGAAATTATTTGACAGTCGTATTGGTGCAACCTGGTACTTTGTTAACGCCTACAGTTCATCATTACCTTTTTAGGATTTTCCTAGAACTACCGAGATTCGTATTCATGCAGCATCTCCTCAAAATATTGCACATGTCGATCGATCCCCCGCTCGATTGCCTTCATCAGATCGGCAATCTTCGCTAAATTCCCTGTGTAGCGTGTCAGTGCCGGACGAATCGCATCATGAAAATGCTCAACTTCTAATTCCGCGTGCAATGCTAGCCAGGTTGGATGCTTCATGCTGCGGGCATCGAAATAATACTGGAGAATTCTTTCATTACGTACTGCCACGCATAGCTCTCGTCCGCTCAGAGTCGCAAGGGCTTCGTAAAAGTTATTTGTTCCATAACCGAAGTCGTCAAAGAATGAGCGCTCATACGATACGGTAGCCGCGCTCCGACGAGATGCCTTGATTTCAGGATCGCCAAGTTCTAGATCGTGGAGAAATCCTAAATACATCTCACTATGACCATCCTGCAAGTCTGTGAATGTGTGATCTGCTAGGGACATGATTGCTGCTTTCTGATCCGGGTCAGTGCAACTTCCGGCTTTGACGATGCATAATCCAAACCACTGATGCAGACGATCCCGCCACAGTTGGTACTGTAGGAAAGCATATTGCATGACGGACGGGGTGATTTCTCCGTCTTTAAGAAGGGTGAAAAAGCGGCTGCAATCGAGCGATTCGTTACAATAGGCGACCGTTCTTTCAGTGATTACCTGCTTTTGCGCTTCGACTTCAGGAGGTAATTTTTCCCGATTTAGACGACTGGATGTAGTAGCGAGCGTTGAATTTACCTTCATAAAATTCTCCTTCAGCGTCGGCGTTGTCTTGCTACAGAGGTCAAAGTTACAGGATTTGAACTGGATGCGTATATGCACCTGATCAGCCAGTCTTTATATGCTATGAGCATGTAAGTGCATACCAAAATATGCTTGAGAATATAGTAAGGATGGATATGGAGTTCCAGCATCTTAGCCAGTTTGAGCTTCGACAGATTTGCTACTTCATTGCAGTGGTGCAGGCTGACAACAATTTCAGCGCGGCAGCAAAGCGTTTAGGAATTAAGCAACCTCCCCTCAGCCAGAGGATTCAGGCGCTTGAAGAATTGCTGAGTATCGATCAAAAAACATTGCCAGTAAAGCTTTTCGATCGCAGTAAACGTCCGCTTGAGCTAACTGAAGCGGGTCAAGCTTTTCTAATAGAAGCGCAGCAAGCATTAATTCATTTCGAGCGAGCGGTTTCTCGTGCACGACAAGCCAGTCGGGGTGAAATAGGGCGTTTGATCGTCGGCATGAACAATTCGATTGCAAACACGATCCTGCCGGAGATCGTGCAAGAGTTTCGGCAACGATTTCCAATGGTGGAACTAGAATTGCATGAATGCACAATCGTGCAGGATATTCAAGTACAGATGCTCAAGAACCATCAATTAGATGTAATATTTTCTCGTTCTCCCAGCTTTGAGCAGAATGATCCCGCTTTGAGCTTTCAACCCATTCTTGAAGAATATTTCATTGTCGCGCTACCAAGCACCCATGCTCTTGCTAACCAAATGACAATTTCTCTAAAAGCACTGGCAGAGGATGCGATTATCTTACCTCCCTTTGATGTATTGCCTTTCTATGAAAAAGTTGTCACTCTTTGTCGGGAGGCGGGTTTTGAACCGAAAATCAATCAAACTGTCACAGCAACTGGAGTTGTCGCACTGCTCAGCTTAGTTGCCGCAGGGGTTGGCATATCGATCTTACCTAACCATATTCAAACGCTACACCGTGAGGGAGTCGTTTATCGAGCGCTCCAAAATGCAGCCCTAAATCGGCAGATTGCTGTTGTTTGGCGACAGGAGGATTCGTCTATTGTTTTACGTCAATTTCTCAAGGTCATTTGGGAGGTAACGAACCTGTCCCGGCTAGACTCTTGGTAAACCAGTTACCAATCCTGCAAGCTTGAAGTAATCGAGATCGTTGCTTGTTTGCCGTCGCCCTGTTTAGTGCTTACAGAATCAATGAAGCTTGCACCCTTTTAACCCAAGACGTTTACGACACCAAGCGTCGGGTGCGTCCTAATTTGTTAATTAGAAAAGGCAACACCAAAGGGCAATTGGACACTCGTACCATTCCCATCATTGAAGACCTGCGCTCCATCCTCGTAATCTATCAACCAGAAGCCGGGGACGTGTATTTATTTCCCGGTCGCTTCAATGTTGGACACATCAATCTAGACTCCGCCGCCAGGATATTGAGAAAAGCAAGTCGGCGGGTTGGTATTAAAGGAGCCTCAACGCAGTACCGCACCTTTGAGGAAGCGACGGAAACATTGTAGCCCGACCTAAAATAAGCTTCCCAGACCAAAATAAAACAGTAAGAATGAGCAGAATGTAGAGGCGATCAAATAAAAGCTGTCTTTAGTCTTAAGATAATTACTACTCATAGCCCTTGCTGGTGTTCAAGAATTTTTTTACCCCTTGACATCACCGATTCAATCTGTCTAGGCAAATAGATAGTTTGTCAAAAAGGCTTTATCTCAAGTTCGTAGTTATCTCGACAATTCAGCAAGTGCTTTGATGGCATCGTTTGCCTTTTCTGTAGGTACAAACAAGTGATCGTGGTAATAGGCTGCAACTGGGTTGACGCTGATACCATACTCAGTGAGTTTTGCCGTTATTGCGGCTAGAAAACCTACTGCGTTCAGATTGGAATGTACAGATAAAGTAATCATCCGAGAAATGTATTCGTACTGCAACCCCAGATTATCTGCTTGTTCTCGTTTCAGAATTAAAGTCAGCCCTTCATCTTCCTGAAACTGACCAATAGGCTGAAAATCCAATTCATTGAAGCATTGAGGAGATAGGATACAAAACACAAACTCTCCGTCTCGCAACACAGGCTTCATAGATTTAAGGAGAACATCAAGATCAGTTTCACCCAGCATGGAATTTACAATCTCTTCAATTGGAATAAAATCAAGTTCCTAATTATACTTGGTTGCAGAATGCGTTGGTACAGGTAGCTAACGCGGCATTCATACCGAGTTGCATTCTTGTAGCGAGGTGACGTTGAAATGTTTCCGGCGAGGTTTTTGAGGTTTCAGGAATGGCAGCGTCAGGTAACATATCGCTTGGATATAACCAAAATCTCTTCTCTTTGTTTTTTTTATTTGGGCTAGTAGATTATGGACTGCGATTGCATCGCATCCTACCAACCAATTATCGATACCGCCTTACGCTTCTGTTCTGGCGATACTTCTAAATAGCGCTGCAAAGTACCCAGGTCATTGTGTCCGGATATCTCCTGAATGTGTCGTAGCGGTATCCCAGCATTGTGCATTTGAGTCAGAGCAGTTCGCCTAAAGCTGTGGGTACTAACTCCCTCTACTCCAATCCGGCGACAAGCATCCTTCAAAATCTTATCAGCCATAAACCGAGTCAAGTGTTCCTTTCCCCTGACTCCAGATGGAAACAACGCCCCTGGCTTGAGCGAGCTGGTACTCTGCCAGTATTGCCGCTAGTGCAGGTTGAATGTCCACAACGCGGGTTTTTAGTTTTCCCTTCGTGGTAGACTTCCTGAAAGTCAACGTTCCACTTTTAATGTCCGTAGTTTGCAGTGCCAGTGCTTCCGATACACGACATCCAGTAAAAAGGCAGATGGCAAACAGAGCGCGATCGCGTGGCGAATTTAACCCATCGGTGAACAACCGCCTCAATTCATCTGCGGTGAGAACTTTCCCTTGCCCGTTGCCCCTAACCTTCATGCTGCTATTTACTACTTCATAGCTAGATTACACGAAAGATGGATTTCGTGGAATACACGGCTACAAGTATTGCCCTAGCGTTGGTTTAAATATCTCGGATTACCGGAGTCAACTGAGCTTATCAATCCCGCTCCATCCGCCTCACGAGAGAATCAGGGTTTCGGGCGCAATCGATGATTTTTGCTTATGCCTGCGCTGTTATCACCGTCATCAAGTAAGATCCGTTACGCTGAATTTGTAACTGATAGCAAGGTCGGCACAGATGGCAGAATCACCCATGTTTTGCGCGAGGGTTCCCGGTGGAGTGGCAGGAGAAAATTAGGGGCATTGCCGAAGCGGATGGCACAAAGGAAGCGGAAGTTGTGCGCGAGTGCGATCGCGACTTATCTGTTCAAGACTAACCGCCGCCGCGGTCAAGGGTGCGATCTCTTCGCTTCAAGAGCAATGCGGCAAGGTAGAAGCGAAGCTTGCAGGGTGCGATCTGCGGGGTGACTTATGTCTTTGAAACAATAGACCTCATGGAAAAGTCGCAGGTGGGATGGCAAAAGTAGGTTAGAGTCGGGGAAACCATGTATTCTGACTTGAAGGAAAATCCTCTCTTTACTCCAATCGAGGGTTCTGGTTTTATGGGTAAGAATTCCTGAACCGCGGCCAAAAATGCGATCACCAGTTGGGAAAGTTAAGTATTCTGGAATGGAAGAAAATACTCTATCAACTCCAATCGAAAGCTCTGGTTTGATCGAGCAGGACTCCTGAACCGTTGCCAAAAATGCGATCGTCATTCAGAAATACAGGAATTTCTTCTCTATAGACCCAAATATAGAGAAGCAGCAACGAGGGGCAATATATAGATATACTCTCTCCAAAAGCCCCGACTCCTCTAGCCTCGGTACTTTACAAGCTGATTACACTATATCTGAGTCTTAGAAGCACTCTAGAAGCTAGGATTGAGCGGGATACGCGGATTGACTTGGGGATAGAACTGACTGGTCAATAGGTGATTTTAGTCGTCGCCTTTACTCCAGAAAATGATAAAGAAATGAACATGTTGGTGGAGGTGCGTCCCACAAGCGGTCAAATCTATTTACCGCCAAATCTCCAACTGATGGCACTGGATGAGGAGGGTGCTGTGCTAATGGAAGCCCAAACGAGAAGCAGCAATAATTTCATTCAATTGCAATTTAGCGGTTTTCCGGGAGAATGTTTCACGGTCAAGGTAGCTTTGGGGAATATTAGCGTGAGCGAAAATTTTGTCATCTGAAGGTAAGAACACTCGTACAGGGTGCTGGTCATGAGAAAGTTAGTTGTCCTAAAGCTAGATGGTGATTTGGAACAAGGAGTTCAGGTCACGCTGGAGATTGGCTTGGAGGGAGAACGCCCCAATACAGAAACTATCGGTCAACTACCACCAGCAATCGATTTGGTTAAAGCAATTGACCAGTGGCAGTCAGCCTATCGCAGTATTGGGAAGTCGTCCCGAATCAAAGCCAAAAAAATTGTTTACGGTGGTTCCCTCACCGAGTGGCGCTCCGATTGCGAAAATTGTGCCATTGAGCTGCGATCACACCTGAATAATTGGCTTGTTTCAGAGTCTTTCCGTCCGATTCGGGAGAAATGCCTCCAACAATTATCACCCTCTGAGGAAGTGCGAGTGCTGATTCGCTCATCTAGTGTGCAACTGCGGAAACTTCCCTGGCATCTGTGGGATTTAATTGAGGATTACCCACTAGCGGAAGCGGCATTAAGTGCGCCAGAATCTCAAGAACCAACTTCATCGAAGACGCCTACTTACCGAACTCCAGTTAAAATTTTGGCGATTCTGGGCAACAGTACGGGTATAAATGTCCAGAAAGACCGGCAGTTACTTGAAAGTTTACCCGATGCAGTAACGACCTTTCTGGTAGAGCCTCAACGCCAGGACATCAACGACCATCTGTGGAACCAACCCTGGGATATCCTATTTTTTGCAGGTCATAGCAAGACTGAGGGTGACACGGGTCAGATTTACATTAATCAGACGGATAGTCTAACGATCGCACAACTCAAATATGCCCTGAGAAATGCCGTTGCTGGTGGGTTGCAGTTGGCGATTTTCAACTCTTGTGATGGGTTGGGATTAGCGTTTGAGCTAGAACAGTTGCATATTGGGCAGATGATTGTCATGCGCGAGCCGGTGCCGGATGAAGTGGCACAGGCATTTTTAACTGATTTTCTCGCCGCTTTTGCTACGGATAAGTCTTTCTATCTGGCAGAACGAGAAGCCCGATTAAAGTTGCAGGGTTTAGAGAATAACTTTCCCTGTGCCAGTTGGTTGCCAGTGATTTTCCAGAATCCCGCTGCGGTGCCGCCAATGTGGCAAGACTTAGGTCGTCGTCCCACGGAAGTTTGCCCGTATCGGGGTTTGTTCGCCTTCCGGGAAGTGGATGCACTGTTCTTTAAAGGACGGGACACTTTCACTAAAATGCTGGTTGAGGCGGTGCAACAACAGTCGCTGGTTGCAGTAATCGGTCCTTCTGGGAGTGGCAAGTCCTCAGTGGTCTTTGCTGGTCTCATTCCTCAGTTGCGTTCCGAACAAACTTGGGTAATTGAGGCTTTTCGTCCTAGCGATCGCCCCTTCCGCAACCTGGCAGCTAAGCTAGTGCCCTTGCTGGAAACCCAGATGAGCGAAACTGACCAGTTACTTGAAATTAACAAGTTGGCTACAGCGCTGCGACAGGGAGATTTAAGGTTGCGGGATGCAAGCGCACGCATTTTGGAGAAGAAATCCGGCGATCGCTTATTGCTGGTAGTCGATCAGTTTGAGGAACTCTATACCCTCTGTCGGGATGCACGAGAGCGGCTGCTATTTCTGGATAACTTGCTGGAGGCGAGCGAGTACACGCCGAATTTCACTCTCGTCCTCACGTTGCGAGCTGACTTTTTAGGACAGGCACTTTCCTACCGCCCTTTTGGGGATGCGTTGCAGTACGCTGACCTGAAGCTTAGCCCCATGAACCGGGAGGAACTGCTTGCGGCAGTGGAACAGCCAGCAGCGATGCTGGGAGTGACGATTGAGTCGGGGCTGACAGAACGCATTCTAGATGCGGTGAATACACAACCGGGGGATTTGCCGTTATTGGAGTTTGCCCTGAATCAGTTGTGGGCAAAACAGCGAGATGCTCAGCTAACTCATGCGGCTTACGAGGAAATTGGCGGTGTAGAAGCTGCCCTGAGTCGCTATGCGGAGGAGGCGTATGGCAGGCTCAATGAGGAAGAAAAGGAACGGGCGCGGCGGATATTTATTCAATTGGTGCGTCCTGGGGAAGGAACGGAGGATACTCGCCGTCTGGCTACTCGCGCTGAGGTGGGAGAAGAAAACTGGGATTTAGTGACGCGCTTGGCTGATGCTCGTTTAGTGGTCAGCAGCAGGGATGAGGCATTGGGTGAAGAGACAGTTGAGATTGTGCATGAAGCGTTGATTGCGGGATGGGAACGCTTGCGCTCCTGGATTGATGTTGACCGGAGCTTTCGCACTTGGCAAGAGCGGCTGCGGGCATCTTTGCGTCAGTGGGAGGCTAGCGGTAAAGATGAAGGAGCCTTGTTGCGAGGTGTGCCTTTGGCAGAGGCGGAAAGTTGGCTTGTGTCACGAGCCGTGGAACTCAGCCCTACTGAAAGAGTTTTCATCCAGTTGAGTTTGGCACTACGAGATAGAGAGCGCAAGCAGCAGGAACGCCGACGGCAACGTACTATCATGGGGCTTGTCTGTAGCTTGGCAGTAGTCTCGATTTTGGCTGTAGGAGCTTTTTGGCAATGGGAGCAAGCCAACACAGAACGGATACGAGCTGAAATAGGTCGAAGCAATGCTGAGATCAATAGCCTTAGTGAACGTTCACAAGCCCTTTTCAATTCGGGTAATCATTCGGAGGCGCTGATAGAAAGTTTAAAAGCAGGGTTGGTACTGAAATGGTCAACCTTGGAGGTAAAAGCCGATACCCGAACAAGGGTTTTAGCTTCATTGCAGCAGGTGGTTTATGAGTTGAAAGAACTGCGAATCCTCAAAGGGTATAGCGGGGGGAATATTAGCTTCAGCCCCGACGGCAAGACTATTGCTTCTGCAAGTGATGATAAAACCGTCAAACTCTGGAGTGTAGAGGGCACAGAATTGCATACCTTCAAAGGACATAGCAGTAAAGTTACTAGCGTCAGCTTTAGCCCCGACGGCAAGACTATTGCTTCTGCAAGTGAGGATAAAACTGTCAAACTCTGGAGCATTGAGGGCGCAGAATTGCATACCTTCAAAGGGCATAGCAGTAAGGTTACTAGCGTCAGCTTCAGCCCCGATGGCAAGACGATTGCTTCTGCAAGTAGTGATGGCAGCGTCAAACTCTGGAGTATTGAAGGCACAGAATTGCACAGCCTCAAAGAGCAAAGTGAGGGGGTGACTAGCGTTGGCTTCAGCCCTGACGGCAAGACCATTACTTTTGTAAATGGTGATAAAACTGTCAAACGCTGGAGTATTGAGAACAGAAAATTTCTGTTAATCCCCGACGGGGAACAAAAAGTCATTCCCGAAGGGGAAGCATGGGAAGCCTATTTGTTGATTAGCGTCAGCTTCAGCCCTGACGGTAAAATGATTGCTTTTGCAAGTGAGGATAAAACTGTCAAAGTCTGGGGTGAGGGTGATTTCCTCACTTGGGAGGCTAACAGTAATCCTCAAGATATCACAATCTGGAGGGAGCATACGGGTAATCATACATTTTGGAAGGAATATACGGAGGAATCTTTGAGTTTTACACGTATTGAAGGTCAGAGCGTCTTGGATAAAAGCCTTCAAGGCTACTCCAAATTGCTAGATCTCAAAGGGCATAGCGGTGCGGTTACTAGCGTCAGCTTCAGCCCAAATGGCAAAACCATTGCCTCTGCAAGTAAGGATAAAACTGTCAAACTCTGGAGCATTGAGGGTAGAGAGTTGCAGACCCTTAAAGGGCATAGCGGTGCGGTTACTAGCGTCAGCTTCAGCCCAAATGGCAAAACCATTGCTTCTGCAAGTATTGATGGCACGATAATTCTATGGAATTTCGATTTAGAAGATTTACTAGTGCGCGGTTGCGATTGGCTGCGCGGTCAGAAGACCAACCCTAATGTCAGTGAGAGCGACAAGCGCCTCTGTAAGCACATTGGAACTCAGAAGTAGGAATGTCTTAGCAAGTAGAGAGTGACAAAGCTGTTTTTAATTAAAAGGATTAAAGATATCGATTCGGGAGACGAGATGGCAATGCGTGACTAAATTGAAGAGCGATCGCAGCTCCAAATGCATCCTTCTAGCTGGCTCAGTGATGACACTGGCGTTGCTCTAAGGTGCAACGTTGGAATTGACAGATGAGTAACATTAGCCTAATTCATCAATGGTCATTTAACCGGATTTAATATAATGCGCTCAACTACTCCGACTCCCGTACTCTGACACTTCTGAGAGCATATCATCAGTAACATTACAAGTCTGCGATCAGCTTTGCTTTCGACCGTTTATAAGACATATTTCTTGAGTTAATCCAACGCCCCTCAAATCTACCTCTGCCGTGTCTCATAACTCATCTTTTTATCTATGTCTCATGAGATAATTAATAAATGAGTTGCGATACATTTTAAATGAAAATTGGATATTGCAGAATTTCATCCAATGGCCAAATATCGAATAACAGATTATTTGTTGTTGAGCGTTTCTATCACTACCAAAGCCTAGATATATTTGGATGAAGAAAAGCTGGAGTTAAGACAATTATGGCTTAAAAGAGGAATCTCTACTAAAGTGTTAGTTAGTCCAAAAATCCTATTGTAAAATATTTGCAGAGCTTTTGGTTTAAGGACACTAATCTGTTAATAGCGACAAATAATTTGTTATCTGACAAATAGGTTAGAAAAATGCAACTGGCTAGACTTTTAACTGAAATATACGACATAGCTTGGGAAAAATCTACAGTCAAACCTATGAGTAGAAGATTTATTCTTCAGTACTTACCCCAATTAATAAAACTTGATAAGCTCGAAGTATTTACTTATAGCTTTAAAAACTTTGATCGAGACGAAAATATGTCGTTTTTGCTCTCAGTGCCAGAATTATGGGAATCTATGAGGCTCCAAGACTGGGTAACTTTGATGAAGCTACTGTCTCCCAGGCCTAATATTACTATTTTCGATGCTACTGGCTGTTATTCCGATATTATATTCTTTATTAAATGGCTTAATTTAGATAATCTGCAACTTACTATATCGCTAGACGACCTTAA
>NZ_JAMPKJ010000072.1 GCF_039962115.1 Funiculus sociatus GB2-C1
CTTGCATTCATCGACTACTTTAATCGAACGATGGCTAAGCCCTTTCAATGGAAGTTCAAGGGCTATCCAGTACCTGGCTGAGGTGGTCAGTTACTTCTGCTGGGATGCACTAGTCCCTAGTCCCCAGCCCCTAGTCCCTAGTCCCCAGTCCCCATTCTTGTAACGCGATCGCTACCCCTTGTTTTAACTCTGGTGTCATTTCGTCGGTAGCTAGTTGCTGTAATTTCTCATAAGCCGTGGGAAATTTTTTCAAAGCTGCTATGCAATGCAGTCTTATCCCTGCATCCGGATCTGCTAAAAGCTCAATTAGCGGCTTTATCGCTAATGGATCGCCAAGATGTCCCCATGTCATTGCCATAGCTTGCTTGACTTTGGGATTTTGAGCTGTTGGACTTCCAATGTCAAGTGCGCTTTGGAGAATTTTAGCGGCTAATGGGACTAACTTTGGTTCCTCAACTCGCCCCAAAACCATAATAATTTCCTGCCATAGTTCAGGAGACTCAACAGAGAGGGCTTTTTGTAAATATTCTAAGGAGGTTGCTGTTTGAGGAAGCGATCGCACAATATCTACTTTTAAGCGGATCGGCGTATGGGGGGATAAAAGTACCTCATACAAAGCTGCGGCGGCTTCCTCAGTACCTAGCCGCCCTAATGCGATCGCTGCCTGCTGGCACACTTCCAAATTAAAATCAAATAATAGCGATCGCACATGAGTAACCAGATCCAATTTTGGTAGTAAGTCAGTCCGCATTCCTAAGCCAATTACAGCTTCTTTTCTGACTTGTGCTGCGATATCTTTCAGAGCTTTTATCAGTATCGGCGGCACCCGGCTGTCGTGAAAGCTACCAAGTGCTTCAATAGCCGCAGCCCGGATCGTCGCTTCCGGATCTTCAACTACTCCCATCAACGGCGCAATGGTTTCGGAACGGCGAATTTGGGCAAGACTACGTACCGCTAACAGCCGCGTGTTGGGATCTGCCAATAGCCCAGTTAAAGCCTCCACAGCAGGAGAACCGATATTCGCCAAAGCCGCCGCCGCTGCGACAGTAAGTTCTTCATCATCAGCAGTTTTCAAGCTTTCTACTAAGGCGGTGACAACAGCGGGATCGTCAAATTCTCCCAGGATGCGCCCAGCAAACCAACGCTCTTCTATTTCGGCATCTTCGTCTTCTAAGATGGAAATCAGAGGAGCGATCGCGCAGCTTCCAAATTTCGGAAGCACCTTCGCCACCTCCCACCGTTCCCGAAAATCACCAGAGTACAGTACCTCTAAAGCCAAAGAAAGGATTTGCTCTAAACATTCATTTTCCAGCTGAATACTCGCCTCACCTTTTCCCGCTGAGGTTTTCGTCACTGGTAGCTGCTGCAAGCACTCGGTTAGCAATGACCAGTTTTTTTGCTGTGCCGCAATAGTAGCCTGTTCTATAACATTTAATGTCATCATTACAAATCTATGTTATCCGGTTTACATTACAAGAAAAATTAAGCTTTACCCAAGCATCCCCAGATGCCTTTTTCAATTTGAACAATATAAATGTTTATAAATCAACTCGCCTGAACTGTAAAATGTAAATAAAGCATTTTTTCAATGCGTTTGTTTCATTTCTTAAGTTTTTTTTGTATTTCTATATACCAATTAACCGATATCCTCACATACTTTATATCAAAAAGCGGATTGACTAAAGTAAACTATTTTACTAAAGGCAGTTTGTTTGAGTAATTTGTTGCCGCTATCTGTAATAAACATTAAAACAATTATCAAGTCGAACAAACTGATGTTAACAACTATGGAGCTGCGCTGGTTCTATCGCGGCACAATACCAGAAGAAATCAAACAGTGGTTCGGTGCAGATTCTCTCTTAGGTCATCTAGCACCACCAGAAGAACGGGAAGATTTATATTTATACGCGGCGGGGTGCGATTACCTGGGTATCAAATTTCGGCAGAATAAGTTAGAAGTCAAATGGCGACAAGAAGAATTAGGCGTGCTGCGTGCAGAAAAAGTAGAGGGGAAAGCAGAGAAATGGGTAAAGTGGAGTTGTAAAGATCCTACACCAGAGAGCTTCTTAGTAGCATCTGTTACTGAAAAAGGCGAGTGGGTGAGTGTAAAAAAGGTGCGATCGCAGCGTCTTTATGAAACCTGCGCTGTAGAAATTTCTCAGGTGAATATCAGAGACAATGATTGGTGGAGTCTAGGCTTTGAAACCTTGGGCGAAGATGAGCATCTGATGGATAATCTGAAAGCTGTAGCCAGTCACGTATTCCAAAGTTATCACGGCTCCTTATTACAAGCTCAGGATTCTTTCGCCTATCCAAAGTTACTCGCGCTAGTTGTTGAGTAGATGTGGCGCGACTCAACTCAGAAAGATTGCGGAGGCGTTAGCTGTGTCACTCTGACGCTTCGCTGTAATCTTCTATTACATCTACCCAAAATCAATGATAAATTTAATATTAGGGGCTGCTTGCCTAGTTAATTTGCGGTTCTCATTCTATTTAAAATTCTCTAAATAAATTTTAACAAGTTGCATGAAGTTCCTCAACCTAACTTAATGCTAAATTTACTGCAACTTATAAGCAGTTCTGAGGATTTGTCCTGCTAAGATAGCGGCACCAAAACCATTGTCTATATTCACCACACCCACACCAGCCGCACAAGAATTAAGCATTGTCAAGAGGGGAGCAAGACCGCCGAAACTTGCGCCATAGCCGACACTGGTGGGAACGGCAATTACCGGACAATCCGCCAAACCAGCAACAACACTGGGTAAAGCGCCTTCCATCCCCGCCACGACAATCAGCACATTAGCCGACTCAAGGACGTGGCGGTTACTCAGCAGGCGATGAATGCCAGCAACGCCGACATCCCAGAGACGCTGTACTCGAAAGCCAGAGAGTTCGGCTGTCACCGCTGCTTCCTCGGCGACGGGTAAATCGGCTGTACCAGCAGATAGAATGCCTATGGTGCCGGGATACTGAGGTTCTATGGTAATAGGAGAAATAGCACAAATCCGGGCAGTGGGATAGTAGCGCAGACCAATAACTTTTTCTTGCAGCTGGTCTGAAACTGCTGGGTCAATGCGCGTCGCCATGACTACGGGGTTGCGATCGCGCATCACTTCCATAATCGCCGCAATTTGTTCCGGCGTTTTCCCCGGCCCCCAAATCGTCTCAGGGAAACCAGTTCTCAGACTGCGGTGATGGTCAACTTTAGCAAAATCGCCCACTGGTTCAAAGGCAAAGTGCTTGAGTTTTTCTAGGGCTACCTCTGGGTTTACTTCACCAGCGGCAACGGCATTTAATAATGACTGTAAGGCTTCAGTTTGGGACACGGCTTATCCGATGCAAGGATTTTAGGTTTTAGATTTTGGATTGGTCAGATAAAGTAGTTTACCTACGAATTGCTGATTTTGGTGTGTAAACTACTTTAATCAGATACTTTCAATTCATAAATATTCCAGAAGGCACCGCCAAGGGAAGAGTATTTGATGCCAGAGACGCGATCGCGCACCGCCGACATTGACAGCGCATTCACTAGATAAATCATCGGTAGATATTCTTGCGTAATCCGCTGAGTTTCGGCATAAATTGCCTTACGCTTCGTTTCATCTAATTCCTGGCTTGCCTTAACGTAAAGATCCGCAATTTCCTGCTCCCAAGGATACACCTCCCGCCCTTCAATCGGCGTTTGCCCTACTTGGGGAGCCTGGTTAAAGCTGTGTAATCCCCCATCCGTAAACCAGACATTAGCACCATTATGAGGTTCAACACCGCCCGTAAAGCCCAAAAGATAACATTCCCAATCCAGAGTATTAGCAAGTTTATCTACCAGCGTGTTAAAAGCTATCGGGTTAAAATCAACCTGGATACCAATTTGGCTCAAATTTTGTTTAATTGTAGCTCCTATTGACACGCGGGTTTGATTCTCAGCATTTGTAATCAGAGTAAAGCGGACGGGGTTGCCTTCTGCATCTAGCAGTGCGCCTTTTTCATTATATTTAAATCCCGATCCTAACAGTAATTTTTTAGATTTTTCTGGATTATATTCGTATACTTTTAGACCTTCTTTTGGAGAAATGTAGTAGGGACTTTGCACAGAAATAGGTGAATTCTGCAATTCACCCAAGCCGCGCAAGGTGTTGTTAATCATAGTTTGTCGGTCAATGGCATAAGCAACAGCTTGTCTAAATGCCACATTATTAAACCACCGAGACTTGATAGGATCAACTAGGGGGCGACTATTACGCCGTCCTTTGTTAAGGTTAAAGGCAATAAAATTTGTACCAGGTCTTCCCTCTCCTGTGTAAATTTTAAACTTTCCCCGCTTTTCTTCTCGCTTCAGTAGGGGAAAATCTTCCGGACGCATCCGTCCCCAACCGTCAGTAGTATCTAAATCTTTAGAGCGAAATTGGAGTAGCTGAGTATCCATATTTTCCGTAATTTGCCAAATTACGCGCTCAATGTAAGGCAAGCGATCGCCTTGAGCATCCCGCCGCCAGTAATAAGGATTACGCCGAAAAACAACCCTTTCACTGGTGGTGTAGCTTTCTATTTTGTAAGGGCCATTAACAATAATTTCCTCTGGTTTTGCATCAACTGCCCAAATAGACATTAATTTGGGTTTTCCTTCGGAGTTTTTTGACTTTACAGCGTCTTGAAGGGCGTGTTTTGGCAAAATAACAACAGCATCATTTTGTGTACCTGTGGTAGTTCGCAAAAAAGGCGCAAAAGGTTCTGGTAAAATGAACTCTACTCGCCGCTCATCTACCTTTCGGACTTTCGGAAAAGCACCAGAAGTTCCAATCTTTAAGCTATCTCCAGCATCGGTGGGAATTTCTTTATTAAAAACTACATCTTCATAAGTGAAGACAACATCATCCGCTGTCAGGGGTTTACCATCCGACCATTTCAAGTTTTCTCGCAGGGTGAAAACTACTCGTTTTTTATCTTTAGAAATTTCCCAAGATTCGGCTAACGCTGGTTCAATTTCACCAGTAACTCTGTTTTCAAATGTTAATCCCTCATAAGTAAAGAGAAAAACATGAGGGAACTCTTGGTTAAGCACCCAATTAAAGGTTTTGGGATCTGCCAAAGTGACTGTCACCAGCTGGGATAAATTCTCAGCCGCCTGACTTTTGAATGATTGCGGACTACAGCCAAATAAGGCAAAAGTAACACAGATAATAAATGATAAAACCCAGCCTTGGCGAAAAGAATTCGCGGCGACATTTTCTTTTTTCGTTATCAGGATCAGCTTGGTAACGATATTTAGGAGGCTCTGCTTGATAAAAAAGGATGTAAAATTTGAGAAAATTGCTAAATTTTCCCCATGTAAATATTTCCTTAGAGGAATCGTGAGGCTCTGCCTCATAATCTCGTTACCAGACTCAACCTGGTAACGAGATTTACGAAGTTTGTTGATCAAACTTTTCATCCTTTATTCTACAGACTTGGCTTTAAGTTCGGTAAGGTTCCAGAACGCACCTCCCAGAGTTGAATATCTTATCCCTTCAATGCGATCGCGTACTGCTTCCATTGTTAGCGGATTTACCAAATAGATAAATGGCAAATTCTCCTGGGTGATGCGTTGACTTTCCGCATAAATTTCTTTGCGCTTGGCTTCATCAAGTTCGCCAGCACCCCGAATATAAAGCTCCTCAATTTGCTTTTCCCAGTCGGAAACTTTCCAGCCAATCAGTGGCGGTTCGCTTTCTTGGGGGCCAAGATTAAAAGCGTGTAAGCCTCCTTTTGTCAACCAGGTGTTTGCTCCACCGTTAGGCTCAATACCACCGCCGCCAATTTTGCCAATATAACTATCCCAATTCCGCTGAGTGTAGACTTGTTGGAGCAGAGTATTGAAAGCGATCGCATTGAAATCCACCTGAATACCAATCGCAGCCAAATCTTGTTTAATCTGAGAGCCAATCGCCTCTCGTAGCTTATTCCCTGCATTTGTCAGCATGGTAAAGCGTACCCGATTACCATCTGCATCGAAAAGTTGCCCCTGAGCATTGTATTTAAAGCCCGCTTTTCGCAACAAGTCCTTTGCTTTTTCCCGGTTGTAATCGTAAACTTTCAATCCTTCTTCCGGTGAAAGATAAAAGGGGCTTTGTTTATAGATTGGTGAATTTTGCGCTTCGCCCAGCCCCCGATAAATATTGTTAATCATTGCCGGACGATCAATGGCATGAGCCACAGCCTGTCTAAATTCCACCGTATTGAACCACCGAGATTTAATCGGATCTACCAACGGCTGATTTTTTGAATCTTTGGCTTGGTTCAGATTAAAAACTACAAAAGTTGTACTCATTTCCGCTTCCCCGGTATAAACCGTAAATTTTCCTTGCTTTTCCTGTTGTTTTAGCAAAGAAAAATAGTCAGGAGAAACAGTAAATGTATCCAAACTCCCAGAGCGAAACTGAAGTAATTGAGTGTCAGTAGATTCTACAATATTCCAGTAATAGCGCTCGATGTAAGGCAACTGATTGCCTTGTGCATCTTTTTTCCAATAGTAGGGATTGCGTCGTAACACTACCCGCTCGCTAGGCGTGTAGCTTTCCAGCATATAAGGGCCATTGACGACAATTTTTTTAGGATCTGTATCGGTGTCCCAAGTTGTAAGAAACTTAGGCTTTCCATCCTTATCTTTAGTTTGAACAGATTCCCGTAAGGCATGAGCTGGTAAAATTGCCAACCCCCCGCTGTAGCGAAGAAAGGGAGCAAACGGCTCTGGGACTGTGAATTCTACCCTCAAATCGTCTATTTTGCGGACGCTTGGCAGCGCTTCACTTTTACCAATTTTGAGGATGTCTCTGATATCTGTGGGAATCTCCTTGTTTAAGAAAATATCGTTGTAGGTAAAAACCACATCATCTGCGGTTAGAGGCGCACCATCAGACCATTTCAGCCCTGGTTTGAGAGTAAAAACTATCCGTTTCTTATCTTCAGAAATTTCCCATTTCTCAGCCAAAGCTGGCTCTAGTTCTCCAGTGAGTCCATTTTGAGTCAGCAGCCCCTCATAAACAAGGCTGAGAACATCAGGTGCACCTTCGCTGAGGATGTAGTTAAAGGAATTGGGTTCGCTGAGGCTAGCGTCTCCGATATACGACAATTGGGCGGCTTCTGTTTTTTTGAGGTTTGTTGGGTTGCAGCCATGAAGCGCGATCGCGCTCACTACCGCCAGCCCAAAAGCCACCACACGCCGCCAACAATATTTAATAACAGGGATTCTCATAATGTTTCTCTACTAACTGCTGATAAAGCTTACTGAGTCTGTAGCCAACCAAGGAAGTCTTGCGTGCGGCTAAAATACCTATTCACGCCATTCTTACGCAAAGCCGCTTGAACTTCCGGCGTATTAAATTCTTTGAAATTAGCGCTGAGGAAGACTTTGATATGTCTGGGATACAGGTGTGCATGATTAAGAATGCAGTGCAAAATCAAGTTATCTGTAGGGTCTTTGTTTATCAAACGTGTATCCAAGCTTTCCTGAAGCATATCGCCAGTTAATGGAATCATCTCTGCTTTGGCGTTGAGATGATCGAGGGCTTGGAAGAGACGATTTTCGACATCGTTTAGTAACGCCTCATTCTCAATTAGGGATTGTTCTAAATGGGAAAGTAGAGACTGGGCGTGGGATGAGGTGACATCTCGCTGTAACTGGCTAATTTGTTTTTTCAGTTCATTCATGAAACGATTGCGGCGCTTCAGTTCATCCTCTAATGCAGAGAAAGCTTCCATGCAGCAAATGCTTGGTATCGCTATCTGGACTGATGCGGTCGGATTCTCTAGCAAAGTATTCGCTTGGGAGTCGCGCCCTGTAGCAATGCTCATTAGGAAATTAGTTTCAACGTAAAGTATCACCAAGAAGCGCCACCTTCAGAGTCCCTTTCAGAGTAAGTATTTCCATTTTCCAGCACCTGTAACAAACCTATGGCGGCCAATTCTTCGGATGCTGGCGGATTTTCCGACTTCCAATGATAGGCTAAGTCGCGCAACCAAGCCTCAATTAAGGTTTCCAAATAGTACCAAAATATCCGTTTGCTGCTAAATTCGGGATCATAATGATTAAGCACGGCAGCAGTGTTAATTATGCTAACTGGTTCCGATAAATTAGCACCGTCCCATTGAAAAATCTCGATGTTTTCCAGGTCAGCCAGCATAGCAAAGGGAATTTTCGGGTTCGCAGCTTGCAAGTACGCAGTAAGAGACTCGATCGCCCATTGTTTGGCTTTACTATCTTTGAGTTGAGTAGCTTTGACTTCAACTACTAGAACGGTTTGCCCTTCACGGTTGCGGGCGATAATATCCGCAGGATAAACCAAAGCGCGATCGCCCTGAGTAAGTTCAAATCTTCCAGCTTCCATTGTCCTAATTCTCCCAGTCGGTTGAGAGTCTCTGCCTTATCCGTCTCTGGTTCCTTCCTATCCTAAACATTTTTAACCTTTGACTGGATATGGTTTAGCCAAGTTAATTAGAAGCTACCAGTAAGGCTACAGCATAAGCTGCAATTCCCTCTTCGCGCCCAACTGAGTCTAATTTCTCGTTGGTAGTGGCTTTGAGTCCAATTTGGTCGGGTTTTAATTCTAGGACGTGGGATAAGCGATCGCGCATTTTCTCTAGATGCGGTTTCAGTTTCGGACGTTCCGCCACCACCACAGAATCAATATTTCCAATTGAATAGCCTTGATCGCGAATTAGCGCATTTACCTGCGATAGCAGCACTAAACTATCAGCACCCGCCCACTTTTCATCGGTGGGGGGAAAATAATGACCAATATCACCCAAACTTAAGGCACCAAGCATCGCATCCATAATTGCGTGCGTCAACACATCAGCGTCACTGTGTCCCAGCAACCCCAACTCATGCTCTATTTTCACCCCTCCTAGAATCAGGGGACGACCGGAAACTAGACGGTGGATATCGTAACCGTTGCCAATTCTTATGTTCATAGAATTTTTACCTATTGGGGATTGGGAATTGGGGATTGGGAATTGGGAATTGGGAATTGGGGATTGGGGATTGGGAAAAAGTCTTACCTAGTCCCTAGCCCCTAGCCCCTAGTCCCCAGCCCCTAGCCCCCGTTAGCATTATCGTCCAACCATTGAGCGTATAAATCGGGGCGGCGATCGCGCGTTCTCTCTATTTGCTGTGAGTTTCGCCAGCGTTCAATCTCCGCATGATTTCCCGACAGCAGCACTGGTGGCACTTTCCAGCCGCGGAACTCCGCCGGACGAGTGTACTGGGGATAATCCAATAATCCCGCCTCGAAACTCTCTGCTTTCAGCGACTCTTCCTTTCCCACGGTTCCCGGTAGCAGGCGCACAACACCATTAATTAGTGCCAGTGCTGGGATTTCTCCGCAGGTAAGCACAAAATCGCCCAAAGATACCTCCCGCGTCACTAAATGTAATACTCGCTCATCCACACCTTCATAGTGTCCGCAAATAATCGCTAACTGGTCATAATTTGTCGCCAATTCTCGCAACAGCGGCTGATTCATCGTTTGCCCCTGAGGTGTCATCAAGATCACCTCGCGTCTAGGTAAAACGGGTAGCGACTCCACAGCCGCGAATATCGGTTCTGGTTTCATCAGCATTCCCACACCACCGCCGTATGGTTCATCATCGACACGGTGGTGTTTATCGGTGGCAAAGTCGCGGGGATTTACCAGATGCACTCCGGCAATCTGTTTGGCTAAAGCTTTCCCTAGCAGCCCTGAGTTCAGGGGGGAGGAGAAAAAATCTGGAAAAAGAGTAACTATATCAATTCGCACAGCAGGAATAGGGATTGGGGATTGGGGATTGGGGATTGGGGATTGGGGATTGGGGATTGGGGATTGGGGATTGGGGATTGGGGACTAGGAAAGAGTTATGAGGTCAGGAGTGAGAAGTTATAAATTCAAAACTCATAACTCCTAATTCTCCCAGTACCTAGCCCCCAGTCCAAGCATTCTGCCCAGAGGTTGATGTGTTACATAAAAAAATATTAAATATTTTATAAAAAATGTTTACGGGATCTGGCATTATGCTTATAAGGTTAAGTCGCTATGGCGAGTAGTAACCGTTGTTACTGAGCGGATCGGGAAAAAAAAGCAAAATATTGGTGATGTTGATCGGACGCCTGTCATTAAGAAAAATTGGGACTATTGACAAGAGTGAAAATAGGGATCGTCCTTGTGGGCAAGGGTGTCCAGATAGTTGAGCAAAAACCAAGAACGCGATAAATTGGCATTCCTATCAACTAGCTCCAAAGATTGTATTCGATTCACCCTATGCTCAAAAGTGACATTATGCTGCAATTAGAATCTCAATCCTTAGTACAGACGATGCCCCAATCGACTAAAACCGCCATTATGATTATTGGCGGCGCTGAAGACAAAGTTCATGGACGGGAAATCCTACAAACTTTTTTTAATCGTGCTGGGGCGCTAGAGGCGACGATTGCCATTATTCCATCAGCATCGCGAGAACCAGCAGTTATTGGCGATCGCTACCGTACCATTTTTACGGAAATGGGAGCGAAGGTGGTAAAGGTGCTAGACATCCGCGATCGCTCTCAAAGTGAAGATCCCTTGATGCAGGAGTACATTGAAGAGTGTACTGGAGTATTCCTGACAGGTGGCGACCAACTGCGGCTGTGCGGACTATTGGCAGAAACACCGTTGATGGAAAGAATTCGCAAGCGGGCGCATTTGGGTGAGATTACTTTAGCAGGCACCAGCGCAGGGGCGGCGGTGATGGGACATCACATGATAGCTGGTGGCGGTAGCGGCGAATCTCCCAATCGTTCTTTGGTTGATATGGCGGTCGGCTTAGCAATTTTCCCGGATGTAATAGTCGATCAGCACTTTCACAATCGCAATCGCATGGCGCGGTTGATCAGCGCGATCTCCGGTCATCCAGATAAGCTAGGGATGGGTATTGACGAAGATACCTGCGCCTTAATCGAGGGAGACGGTGTATTGCAGGTGATGGGTAAAGGTACAGTTTCTATCGTCGATCCCGGTGAAGTTTCTTACACGAACCAGCCTTCAGTGGGAGCTACCGAACCAATTAGTATATTCAATCTCCGGGTACACATTCTCAGCTATGGCGATCGCTACCATCTACAGCAGCGAGTCATTTTGCCCCCGAATGTTTGATTTTAAATTTTACATTTGTCATAAAACTGTTCGTAGAGAACAGTTTTATCACTTTTTAAAGCTGGAAACTAAGAGATTACTAAATAAGGGCGGGGTCATCAGGAACCAGTGCCAGCTTTCCCACCAAGATGTAAGGGCTTTCGCATTAAGTCTATATAAAAGAAAAGCACACCTATATCGAAATCGCTTTGTGTGAAAGTCCCTACCCCGCCCTACCGCCCACATCCTCTGAATCACCCGCAAAATTAGGTATGAGAATTCTAAAAATCCAGACATTACGGGGCCCAAACTACTGGAGCATTCGACGCCACAAACTGGTAGTCATGCGCCTAGACTTAGAAGAGCTGGCAGAGTTGCCATCTAATGAAATTCCAGGCTTCTACGAGGGATTAGTTCAGGCACTGCCGAGTCTGGTAGAACACTTCTGTTCCCCTGGTTGCCGAGGTGGCTTCTTAAGCAGAGTTCAGGAAGGCACGATGATGGGACACATCATTGAACACGTCGCCTTAGAACTACAAGAACTCGCGGGGATGAAAGTCGGCTTTGGGCGTACCCGCGAAACCGCAACTTCAGGCACTTACCAGGTAGTCATCGAGTATTTTGATGAACAAGCGGGTCGCTATGCCGCCAGAGCAGCAGTGCGGCTATGCCAAAGTATTGTAGACACAGGCAGCTATCCAGAGGCGGAATTACAGCAGGATCTCAAAGACTTGAGAGACTTGGCGCGCGATGCCGCTCTCGGCCCCAGCACCGAAACCATCGTCAAAGAAGCAGAAGCGCGGGGTATTCCCTGGATGTCTTTAAGCGCCCGTTCTATGGTTCAGCTGGGCTATGGCATTTACCAGAAGCGAATGCAAGCAACGCTCAGCACTTACTCCGGAATTTTAGGGGTAGAGCTTGCCTGCGACAAAGAAGGCACCAAAAAAATCCTACACGAAGCTGGGGTGCCAGTACCGCGTGGCACCGTAATTAACTATCTAGATGAACTCGAACAATCCATAGAAGACGTTGGTGGCTACCCAATTGTGATCAAGCCTCTGGACGGCAATCACGGACGAGGTATCACCATCAACATCAACGACGGGCAACTGGCACAGGAAGCCTACGATGCTGCCAGTGCTGCCTCCAAAACCCGATCCGTAATCGTGGAACGCTTCTATACCGGACGGGATCACCGGGTGCTAGTAATAAATGGCAAAATGGTGGCGGTAGCGGAACGAGTTCCCGCCCACGTTGTGGGAGATGGCAAGTCCACAATTGAGCAACTGATAGAAGAAACCAATCGCGACCCGAATCGCGGGGAAGGACACGATAACGTCCTCACCAAAATAGAACTAGACCGTACATCTTGGCAACTTTTGCAACGGCAGGGATACACCCTAGAGACGGTGCTATCCAAAGGTGAGATTTGTTACCTGCGGGCAACAGCCAACCTCAGCACCGGAGGCATTGCTGTTGACCGTACTGACGAGGTTCATCCAGAAAATATCTGGCTTTTTGAACGAATAGCTAAGATTATCGGTCTGGATATTGCTGGAATTGACGTGGTGACAAATGATATCAGCAAACCACTCAGAGAAATGAATGGCGTGATTGTTGAGGTAAACGCCGCCCCTGGATTCCGGATGCACGTCTGTCCCAGCCAGGGTTTACCGCGAAATGTCGCAGCACCAGTGCTGGATATGCTGTTCCCGCAAGGGTCTCCCAGTCGTGTTCCCATTGTTTCCATCACTGGAACTAACGGCAAAACCACCACCACGCGCCTGATTGCCCATATCTTTAAGCAGACAGGTAAAACCATTGGCTACACAACTACCGATGGCACCTACATTGGTGATTACATGGCGGAACCAGGAGACAACACTGGCCCGCAAAGCGCCAATTTGATTCTTTCAGATCCTACGGTAGAGGTGGCGGTGCTGGAAACTGCACGCGGCGGTATTCTTAGGTCTGGGTTGGCTTTCACCACTTGCGATGTGGGCGTAGTTTTAAACGTCGCCGCAGATCACCTGGGAATTGGCGATATTGAAACCATACATGATATGGCTCATCTTAAGAGTGTGGTAGCTGAAGCGGTTGCGCCAGAAGGCTATGCGGTACTTAATGCAGACGATCCTCTAGTGGCGGCGATGGCAAGGCGCGTGAAAGGGCAAGTAGCTTATTTCACTATGAACCCGGAGAATGAGTTGGTGCAAAGCCATACGCGCAAAGGCGGCTTGGCAGCAGCTTATGAGAATGGCTATCTGTCAATTTTAAAGGCAGATTGGACGCTGCGGATTGAGCAAGCGGTGAATGTGCCATTAACAATGGGTGGTTTGGCACCTTTCCAAATTGCGAATGCACTGGCGGCGAGTCTGGCGGCGTTTGCTCAAGGGGTGAAAATTGAGGAGATTCGTCAGGGTTTAAGTACGTTCCGGGCTTCGGCTTCTCAGACACCGGGGCGGATGAATATGTTCAATCTGGGCAAATATAATGCTCTGATAGATTATGCTCACAATGCAGCTTCTTACGAGGCGCTGGGCGGTTTTGTCCGCAATTGGCCTGGGGTAAGAATTGGGGTTGTGGGTGGCCCTGGCGATCGCCGTGACGAAGATTTTGTGACCCTGGGTAAACTCTCTAGCCTAATGTTCGATCGCATTATCGTTAAGGAAGACGATGATACGAGGGGACGCGATCGCGGTAATGCCTCTGAGTTAATTTCTCAAGGGATATCCCAAGAAAAGCCGGATGCTCAGTATGAAACTATCCTTGATGAGACGACAGCGATTAACACCGCTCTCGACCAAGCCCCAGAAGGCAGCTTGGTGGTGATTTTACCAGAAAGCGTCACTCGCGCAATTAGCTTAATTGAGGCGCGTCGCCCAGTCGGGGAAAACATCGAAAATAACACTATCCCAGTGGAGAACAAAGATAGTGTGAAGTCTTCTGTAGTACAGAAGCTATAAAAAGGTAAAAGGCAAAAAGTGAGGAATTCTTCCTTTTGCCTTTTGCCTTTATTTATTATCTTGATTTTCCTGGGATGGTTCCTCGCCTTCGCGATTCATTTCATCCTTAAAGCCGCGCAAGGTTTTCCCTAGCGCGCTACCTAATTCTGGAATCTTCTTGGGGCCAAAGATTAAAATAGCAGCGATCGCTACCACACCCACTTCCGGCCATCCTAAACCAAACATATCACTCTCCTGTAAAACATCTTAATTTAACTAGGACTTACGCACTGAGGGTTTCAAACGTCGATCCCCCCGCCTGCGGCGACCCCCTTATTAAGGGGGTTAGGGACATCTCTCCGCCCTTTAGCTCCCCTTAAAAAGGGGGTTAATCTCTTAGCCCTCTTAATAAGGGGGCTGGGGGCATCTCTTAGCCCCCCTTTTTAAGGGGGATTGGGGGCATCTCTACGTTTCCTATCAGCTCTCGCTACGAGGTCATTTCCTGACATTGATTGGTAATCCTAACCAATCGCTAAGTTCATAAGCCAGCCAGTCGAGTTCCGGTTCAGAAATGATACCGTTACCGCCAAGCTCATATTTTTGCGTACCTACCCAAATAATAATCTTCTGCCTAACTTGGTCTACATATTTCACTTCCAACTTATTGATATCTTGTTTCGATGCCGAACTCGGATATTTAAACTTTATTCCAAATATCTCATAAATTAGAGAAATTTGTCGCTGATCGAGCCGCAACCTGACTCGGCGAAATAATGCAAACAAAGTCCTCCACAAAGGTAGTATCAGCACCAAAAAGAAAAATTGGCTCATCCAAGGGATAGAGGCAGAAAAGGCAGAAAACAGAACTACAGCCACAAAAAGGTCAACACAGTACAAGAATACCAAATTAAACTTAAATCCCTCTGGATGGAGGAGAATTTCTAAATAATCATTGTCTTTTTTCAAAGAAACTTTGCTACCCGTTGGTTTACTAACAACTAAAAGAGCGATTTCTGGTTCTTCCGGCGGCTTTTCGAGTGTTTGCAGTGCAACGGGCGCAGAAGCTAAGCGGCGGTCTAAACTGGGTTCTATCATCCACCGCAACCATCTGCTAAATGCTGGACTAGGATTGCACGCTTTCTCAAATTGAATGCGTCCATCCTTGTACGGTAAATCTGCGGGATGACTTCCCGTCACCAAAGTAATCAAAGTTGCGCCTAAGCTGTAAAGATCGGATGATGGAACTGCGCGATCGCCAAATTGTTCTGGCGGCATATAGCCATAAGTTCCCACCACTGTAATTGTCCCTCCTTCCTTAGCGGCGAGAGTCTGCACCGAACCGAAATCAACTAAGTAGACTTCGCCAACGCTATTACCAGAACGATTTGTTAATAAAATATTGCTAGGTTTAATATCCCGGTGGATAACGGGAGGCTGACGACCATGCAAGTAAATTAAAATTTCTAAAAGGTCTTTGGCTAGTTGCTTTACTTCGTCTTCGCTGAAAGTACGTCCAGCTTTAAGATGTTCTTCTAAAGAATTCCCATCTACATAAGTTTGGACGAGAGCAAATCCTTTACCTGTGGGTAAATCTAGCTCAAAAAAGTCGAGATAGCGGGGAATAGAAGTATGGGAGATAGTTTTTAAAGTTTCCGCTTCCCGTTCAAATAACTTAAGATTTTCCCATTCAAAATCGTTGCTAAAAGATAATAGCTTGACTACAACTAATTCTTGAGTTTGGTTGTCACGCGCTAACAGCGTTCTTCGTCCAGCACGTTTACCTAGCTGCTGTTCGATTTGGTAGCGGCCTAATACTTCACCCTTCATACTTTTACTATTGTTGTCATTTTTTGTAACAAGAATGAGATTCGTTAAAAAAGAGCGATCGCTATTACACCCACTTCAGCCCATCCTAAACCAAACATACCAGTCTCCGATAAACGATCCATGCCCAAATATAGGAGACTAGCTATCAGATGGAAGAAGCTGCTCGCTTTTAATGGGCCGTATAATTGGCAATTTCAACCAATCACTCAGTTCCTGAGCGAGCCAGTTGAGTTCCGGTTCAGTCATCAACTCATCAGTAACTAACTCATATTTCTGCGTTCCCGCCCAAATAATAACGCGGGGTTTGACCTCAATTTGTCTGCCCCTGTGGCCTGTTGTCAAATATTTTCTGGTGTGTTCCAGCATAGTGATGTCTTGTCTTTGTGCTGGCTTAGGAAAATTGAATTTAAATCCCAATATCTCATAGGTTAAGGTAATTTGCTGCGGATCGAGACTCAGCCGAACACGTCCAAACAACCCAAAGAGAACCTGCCATACCATGTAAATGCCTTGGTACCAAAAAGGTAGAGAGAATAACACAATGAAGAAGTTAATACCGGAAGCTGTAAAGAAGAAGGAACTTGTCCACATTAATATGAAAGAATTCCAAGCGATCGCAAAAAAGCACATCTGTAGAATATTAGAATTGAACCCTGCTGGAGGGATGAGAATTTCTAGAGAATCTGCTTTTTCAGTAACGGAAATTTTGCTACCAGCCGGTTTCCTCACAGTTAAAGGAGCAGTGTCTGGTTCCTGCGGCTGCATGAGGGCTTGCAGTGCTTCCTTAGCAGAAGCCAAGCGTCGATTCAGGTTGGGGTGAGTCATCCGCTTTAACCAATTGATTAAAGCAGGACTGAGATTAGCAGCTTTTTCAAATTCAATTTGTAAGCCATCGGTTTGCGGTAAATCGGCAGGATGTTGACCAGTTGCTAGATATATTAAAGTTGCACCTAAACTATAAAGATCGGATGCTGGAACTGCACGTCCACCAAATTGTTCTGGCGGCATATAGCCATAAGTTCCCACCACTGTAATTGTCCCGCCTTCCTTGGCGGCGAGAGTCTGCACCGAACCGAAATCAACTAAGTAGACTTCGCCAACGCTATTACCAGAACGATTGGTTAATAAAATATTGCTAGGTTTAATATCCCGGTGGATTACTGGTGGTTGACGGCTATGTAAATAATTGAGAATTTCTAAAATTGCTGTAGCAATTTCCTTGATATCTGCTTCGCTAAAAGTTCGTCCAGCTTTGAGATGTTCTTCTAAAGATTTCCCTTCCACATAAGTTTGGACGAGGGCAAATCCTTTGTATGCTGATGAATTTAGCTCGAAATAATCTAAGTAGCGCGGAATAGCCGGATGCGTTAAAGATTTTAAAGTTTCCGCTTCCCGTTCAAATAACTTAAGCTCCTCCCACTCAAAATCGCTGCTAAAAGACAATAGCTTGACTACGACTAATTCTTGAGTTTGGCTGTCACGCGCTAACAGTGTGCGTCTTCCAGCACGTTTACCTAGCTGCTGTTCGATTTGGTAGCGCCCTAATACTTCACCCTTCATATTTTTACTGCTGTCACTGGCCTATACAGGCTGTTATAGCTTTTTTTGTCCCTGACAAGCTGATATTCTTAACCTACCCGTGTCTGCTGCTGGATTATCGTAGTTAAGAGAAAGCAAATTTTAAGAAATGTTAGAAACTTCAAAGTCTTCCCTACGCGAACAACAACACCCTCTAATTCGCCAACTGGCTGACACTATTGAAGCAGTTTGGCACAAACACCTTGATCTTTCACCTTACCAACTACCATCTGAGTTGGGTTATGTGGAAGGAAGATTAGAGGGAGAAAAGCTGACGATTGAAAATCGCTGCTATCAGTCGCCGCAATTTCGTAAAATGCACCTAGAATTGGCAAAAGTCGGCACAATGCTGGATATTTTGCATTGCGTGATGTTTCCTCACCCACAATACAATCTGCCGATGTTTGGCTGCGATTTAATCGGTGGCCGGGGACAAATTAGTGCAGCGATCGCGGATCTTTCTCCCGTCAGCAGCGATCGCTCATTACCCGAAGAATATACTTTTTCCCTTGGGGGACTACCCGCCCCCAATTTCTCTCAACCCCGTGAATTACCCGATTGGGGCGATATCTTTTCGGAATTTTGCTTTTTTGTCCGTCCTGGTAGCCCAGAGGAAGAAAATCAGTTTCTCTCTCGCGTGGAGTCGTTTTTAGAAATTCATTGTCTGAATGCGATCGCAGCCCAGCCAGTAAGTTCTGAAAAACAAGCTGAAATCCTTAACGGGCAACGCTACTACTCTACTAAACAGCAGCAGAATGACAAAACTCGTCGGGTGCTAGAAAAAGCCTTTGGTTTGGAGTGGGCAGAACATTATATGACGACTGTTTTGTTTGACAGCGTTTAGAAAATGTCCGACGTAACAAACTCGCGTCCGCGCAGGCGGATGCGAGTTTGTTTTACCGCACCTGTTTAAGAGGATGTCCCAGAAGTGTCAAAAGTTAGTTTGATCCCCCCAGTCCCCCTTTTAAAAGGGGAAGAATCAAGTCTTAGTCCCCCTTTTTAAGGGGGATTCAGGGGGATCTCCACCCTCTAAGCGTCTCAATTATGACTTTTCAGACATCCTCTAAAAATAGCTTTCACGAACCATTTCAGCCAAAAGAAGACGCAGAAGAAATTTGAGAGAAAAGGGATAATTTCCGGGGAAATTAGAGTTGGTAGGCAATGCCTACGGTACTAAATCTAAAATGTGACGACGCTGCGGATAGATTCGCCGTGGTGCATCAAATCAAAAGCATCATTGATGCGTTCAATCGGCATAACATGAGTAATTAAGTCGTCAATGTTGATTTTACCTTCCATGTACCAATCAACAATTTTTGGGACATCTGTGCGACCTCTAGCACCACCGAAAGCGGAACCTTTCCAAACGCGCCCGGTGACAAGTTGGAAGGGACGAGTGCTAATTTCTTGTCCAGCACCAGCAACGCCGATAATAACACTAACTCCCCAACCTTTATGGCAGCATTCTAAAGCTTGGCGCATGATATTAACATTACCAACGCACTCGAAGCTGTAATCTGCGCCGCCTTTAGTTAAATCTACCAGGTAAGCAACTAAATCGCCTTCGACTTCTTTGGGATTTACAAAGTGAGTCATGCCGAATTTTTCAGCAAGTGATCGCTTACTCGGATTAATATCAACACCCACAATCATATTAGCGCCAACCAGCCGCGCCCCCTGAATCACATTTAAACCAATGCCGCCCAATCCAAACACTACAACATTGGCTCCCGGTTCTACTTTGGCGGTGTTGATAACTGCGCCAATCCCTGTAGTAACGCCACAACCGATGTAGCAAACTTTATCAAAGGGGGCATCTTCACGGATTTTGGCAACGGCAATTTCTGGCAATACTGTATAGTTGGCGAAGGTCGATGTCCCCATGTAATGATGTATCATTTGACCATCAATGGAAAAGCGACTTGTGCCATCAGGCATTACACCGCGTCCTTGCGTGCTGCGAATAGCTTGACATAAATTAGTTTTTCTACTTAGACAGTATTCGCACTGACGGCATTCTGGAGTGTAGAGGGGAATTACGCGATCGCCTTCTTTTAAACTACTCACTCCTGCGCCAACTTCCACAACAACGCCAGCGCCCTCATGTCCTAAAATTGCCGGAAATAAACCTTCAGGATCGGTACCAGAAAGCGTGTAAGCGTCAGTATGACACACCCCACTCGCCTTAATTTCTATCAGCACCTCGCCCGCCTTGGGGCCATCCAGCCTTACTGTTTCAATACTTAAAGGTTTACCCGCCTCAAATGCTATTGCTGCTTTAACGTCCACGCTCGCGCTCTCCTGTCTAATATTGATAAACACAAAGGTAGCGCTGTCGCGCCGCTTCGCTAACGCAAAGCCTCCCCAATCATTTGCGATTACCTTAGCCTACCTTTGCCTTAAAAACTAAAGTCTCGCAACACGCGCTGGGCTGAATTGTAACCCGCCGCACCAATCACAGAACCCGCGGGGTGACAAGCTGCGCTGGCAGAATAAAGTCCCGGTATCGGTGTATTGTAAGGCAACCTGTCAGCAAAACCAAAAGAGTTATCAACGTGATGAATGTGTCCCCGCGTCAAACCAAAGTGTTGTTCTAGCTTCTGGGGATGGAGGGGAAACACTTCTTGAACTAATTGTGACGTGTTGGGGGCGAAGCGATCGCATATTTCCAGCAAATGACTAATATATCTGCTTTCTTCCTCATCCCAAGTTGTACCCTCTAATTCATAAGGCACCCACTGCACAAACAGCGCTGAATTGTGGTGTTTCTCAGCATCCTGCATAGATGGATCGAGGGTAGTGTGAATATACCACTCAATCGCCGGAAAATCTGGGAGGCGACCAGCTTCCACATCAGCGAAAGTGCTACGCAACTGCGGCATCACCTGTGCCTCATCTGGAAGCAGGTGAATTGTAGTGCCGTACTGACCGCAATCTTCAGGCAGACAGGTAAATTTTGGCAATCCTTTGAGACATAAATTCACCTTAAAGGTAGAACCGTCTTTGCGATAATTATCGATTCTGGCGTTGTAATTTGCTGGCAAATTTTCCGCACTAATTAAATCGCGCATTCGGAAGGGATCGGTATTCACAATTACAGTATTAGCAGATATTTCCGTATCATTTTGCAAAACAACGCCTTTGGCAACGCCATTTTCCAGCAGAATTTGCCTCACACCGCATCCCGTTTCTATCTTCGCACCAGCTTTAATTGCCGCATCCGCAAGACGTTGAGTTACTGTACCCATACCGCCTTTAATCATCATCCAAGTGCCGTCGCTACCTGGAAGTCTGCACATATTATGAATTAAAAAATTCATCCCCGTACCGGGAGTATCCCAAGTGCCATAAAGTCCCGAAAACCCATCAGTCACGGCGTACATTGCTTTTAGCAAATCGCTTTTAAACTCAAAGCGATTCAGATATTCGCCTACTGATTTTCGACACAAATCAATGAATACCTGACGCAAAGATGGGCGCAGGTAGCGTTCTGCTGTATCTTCAATTGAAAGCGGTTCTTCTAGCCAAGTTGGTGTAATATCTTCCCGAATCTGGGCAATTTCCTCTTGCAACTTCTGGTTAGCTTTCCAGTCAGCTTCAGAGAAAAATTCGGTAAATTGTTGCTGCATCGCCTCTACGTCTGAACCGAACAGCAGATAACGCTTGTCTGTGGTGGGGAGAAAGTAGTGCGGGTCGCGGCGGATGAGAGGCAAATCTATATCTAAAATTTGCAGGAGTTCCGGCGGCATTAATCCCAGCAGGTAAGCACCAGTTGAAATGTTTAATTGTGGCGCAGTTTGAAATGGTTTTTCTGTACGACAAGCACCGCCAATAACTGCTTTTTCTTCAACTATTAAAACATCAAATTTTTGGCGTGCTAGTAGTAGTGCTGCTACCAAGCCATTGTGACCGGAACCCACGACGAGGACATCAACTTTTTTCATGAGGTCATTGGATTGGGGAATTGGGAATTGGGGATTGGGGATTGGGGATTGGGAAAAAGTCTTACCTAGTCCCTAGTCGCTAGCCCCCAGTCCCCAGTCCCCAGCCCCCAGCCCCTAACCCCCACAAAGAACCTGCCGCATTTTTCGCATATTAGCAGGCAATTCCAATTGCATTGCCTGTTCAATAAAAAGTGACGGTACTGGGATAGTGGGCGTTGCTTGCACAGCATAGGTGAGCAAAGTTCCATCCGCGTAATCTTGCAGACTTAAATCGGCTGAGAAATCAACAAAACTGCCTTTTTCTAAGCGAAACTGAATTTGCTGCTGAACAATTTCAACTACCCTTAGATAAGCCTCAACCTGGATACTGAGAAACAGGAAAGCTTTATTGGCAACTTGATAGAGACGCTTGCAACCTTGATTTAAAGCATCTGGTGGGTGAAGAACCTCCGAACGAATGACATCCGGGAAATAATGCACCCATCGGGGGTAATCTGTTAATTGGGGCCAGATAAGCGATCGCGAAGAAGGCAAATACATTTGGGCTGTGACAGCACCACCCCAAGCAGAATGCTTTCGGGTTTCCAACAAAATCTCGCCTTTTAAAAGCGCCGTTGAGCATCCCCTACTCAGCGGTGAGTCTGAGAAGGCATCCATCGAGTCCGACGGAGAAAGTATACTCATGCTGACTCAGCCACTCCTAGATCATTTTTCCTGAGATTATACTAATTCCATGTCTAGTGAACGTTGCTCTGCCCAAGGGCAATAGTCAAAGCAAATCAGTCCATCTACCGATTATCGCACCCAGTCTCATTCAGGAGTCAACGAAAGTGAGCCGTTCTAACGCCGGAACGTCAATCGTGTTGTATATTTTTGGCATGGCTAGAGCGATCGCATCCACTATCGTGATTCAAAAGAGGGTCAGGTGTTATCCAGCAGATTCCTGAATATGTCATCTGAGCTTTAGCCTTGTTTACAGTCGGTGCTGGTATCCAAAAGTGCCATAAACAGCCTGAGCAGACGTTAACTAATCGTATACTCTGTTTTACCATTTATTTGGTCAAGGAAAGTGAGTCGATCTCCTAATTCCGAAAATCTGATTTCTGCTATTTTTGCTGGTGTTCTAGGGCTAACCGTCGCTGTCTATGTGCTGAGGGGCTTTGGCATTCTCACGTTCTTACCAGGCGGCGTAATTTGGATGTTAATCCTGCTTTCGATTGCTACTGGTATTTTGTTTGGAATTGAGAAAACTAGGCGATACTAGCTCAATTTCTTAATTATTATCAGTATCCAAAAGTACAATTTTTTAATCAATCTTGGGGGCCATGCAGCGCGATCGCATCCTTACATAAACTCCTAGAAGACTTAACAAAAGTTAAAAATTCTCAGGAGAAGTGAATGACAGCCATAGACACCACTACACAGTCCACAGTTTCCATTGTTGAAAGAACTATATCAGCCGTTTTCAAAGAGCGCGAGCAAATTGATAAAATAATTCCCCGCTTGCTGGATCGTGGGGTTTCCCGTGATGACATTTCAATTATCGGCAAAAACTTTCACTCCGAAACCCGGATTACTGGCTTCATCACCAAAAAAGATGTAATCTTAGGTGGACTCAAACAAGGCGGAATCTTTGGTTCCTTATTTGGTTCAGCTCTAGCTTTGCTGACTGGCGTGGGAGTGCTATTCATTCCGTTTGTGGGACAAGTAGTCGCAGCAGGGCCATTGGGTGCAGCGTTGCTGGGTGCAGCTAGTGGAGCGATCGCAGGTGCAGCTGGCGCAGGCTTAGTCTCAGCTTTAATAGCTGTGGGAATGCCAGAAGAAAAAGCCGCTATCTATCAAACCCGCGTGGAAGCCGGAGACTTTCTGTTAGCTGTGGAAGTCCCCGCTGATAAAAGTGGTGAAATTCAGCTACTACTAGAAAGTGCTGGTGGCGAAGAAGTGCATACCAGTGAAACAACATTACCCCGCAAACGTTCTGGACAACTGGAAAACCCCAGCGATTTGTCCCCAGAAGTTCGCTCTCACCTTTCAGAAGACGCTCAAAGAACATTTATCGCCAATTACAATCAAGCTTTAACTGAATCTGGCGATGAATCTAAGGCAGAACATCATGCTTGGGATGTAGTTTCTGAGCAATTTGAACAAGACGAACACGGCTATTGGTCGAAAGGAAAAGCCAAGCTGTAATTTTGTGGGTCTTGAATTCAATTAAGTCTACAGCTACAATCAGCCCCCAATTTACCCAAGGGGAAATTGCACAGTGGTTTCATTTATTACAAGAAAATTTTGTAATGTTGATTTTGGTCGGCGGTAGGGGCTTTTGATTGCCATGCCCCTACAAAATATCGCAATTTTCGATATTTTCTAAGGGTTGTATAAATCACCCTACTGCCTTCAAAAGGGGGGTAAGATTAATAAAATTGCACCAGTATTAATCGAGGCTGGAGCCTGCTGATTAATAAGCCTCTGGAGTTCCGACTTCAGGGGCTTTATCATACAGAAGAATTGTGAGGAAAACAGATAAAATGAAAAAGTATCTATGTAAGATTTGCGGATACGTTTACGATCCCGCAGAAGGCGATCCAGATGGAGGTATCGCACCAGGCACACCTTTTGAAGATATACCCGATGACTGGGTGTGTCCTCTGTGCGGTGCCACCAAAGAGGATTTTGAACTAGAAGAATAGTAGTTAGATATTACCTTTTGATTGTGCAACCTTTACGAGTCGTGGTAATTGGCGGTGGGGCAGCGGGTTTTTTTGGTGCCATTACCTGTGCCAAAGCCAATCCGCGCGCCCAAGTTATTTTGTTAGAAGCAGGGAGACAACTTCTGAGCAAAGTTCGCATTTCTGGCGGCGGACGATGCAACGTCACTCATGCTTGCTTCGACCCCGCCGGATTGGTGCAAAATTACCCCAGAGGCGGAAAAGCTCTGCGGGGTGCTTTCAGTCGGTTTCAAGCCAAGGATACAGTAGAGTGGTTTGCGGCTCATGGCGTAAAGTTGAAAACTGAGCCGGATGGTAGGATGTTTCCGGTTACAGATAGTTCAGAAACGATTGTGAATTGTTTGATTAAGGCAGCAGACGCAGCTGGGGTGGAAATTCGCACGGGGATACCTGTGGCATCGATTTTACCGTTGAATTCTGTTGATGGAATCGAGGCTGAGCCTGGAAACGAGGAGGGGAAAGGGTTTGAGATAGTGTTGAAGTCAAAAGAGAGAATAAATTGCGATCGCATTCTCCTAGCAACTGGCAGCAACATTCAAGGCTACCACTGGGCAAAAGATTTAGGACACACTATAGAACCACCAGTCCCCTCACTATTTACCTTTAACATCCCTGACTCCCGCCTAAAAGATTTGCCTGGAGTCAGCGTAGAAAACGTGCGGCTGCGGTTATTAACTGCCGGTAAAACCCCGCTAGAACAAACAGGGCCATTGCTAATTACCCATTGGGGTGTAAGTGGCCCCGCCGCGTTGAAACTCTCTGCTTGGGGTGCCAGAGTGTTACACGATTGCAAATATCAGGCAACTTTGCAAATTAACTGGCTTCCCCAGTACAATCCAGAAAGCCTGCGGGAAATGCTATTAGCAGTTAAATCCCAACTACCCCAAAAAGCAATTTCCACCAGTTGCCCAGTTCCCCTACCGCGTCGCCTGTGGCAAAGTTTAATTGCTGCTGTTGGCATTAGTGCGGAACAACGCTGGGCAGAACTATCCAACAAAACCCTCAACCAGTTAATTCAAGAACTCACCCAAAGTCAATACCAAATTAAAGGCAAAGGAGTCTTTAAAGAAGAATTTGTCACCTGTGGCGGTGTCACCCTCAAAGAAGTAAACTTCAAAACGATGGAAAGCCGCATTTGTCCCGGACTTTACTTTGCCGGAGAAATCCTAGATATCGACGGAGTAACAGGCGGCTTTAACTTCCAAAATGCCTGGACAACAGCTTACATAGCAGGAAACGCGATCGCCTCCTAACCTTTGTGTGTTCCTCTCTTGTCTGTGCGGTTTATTCTCCTAAATCTCTAGCCACAATGCTCAAATTCAGCGAAATCGTCCAAAAACTCAATGCCACTAACACCAGCCTCACATCCCACAGCGATCGCGATCCAGAAATTACCGGAATAGCCGCAGTCGATGAGGCACAACCAGGCACTCTAAGTTACATCGAAGGTGGAAAATTTGCCGCTTTCGTAGAAAAAACTTCAGCCAGCGCCTTAATTTTATCCAAGGATGAAAAATTACAACAGCAAGCCAGCGATCGCAATATTGCCTGGATAGCTGCATCCGATCCGCGATTGGTATTTGCAGGCGCGATCGCACTCTTCTACAAACCCTTTCACCCCGCCCCCGAAATTCATCCTACAGCGATAATTCATCCCGACGCAGAAATTGGCAACGACGTTTACATCGGCGGTCATGCAGTAATTCAAGCCGGGGCAAAAATTGGCGATGGGGTAGTGATTCATCCCAACGTTGTAATTTACCCACAAGTGGAAATAGGCGATCGCACTGTCTTACACGCCAACTGTAGCATCCACGAACGCACCCGCATCGGCGCAGATTGCGTAATTCATAGCGGTGCAGTTATTGGTGCCGAAGGCTTCGGTTTTGTCCCCACGGCGACAGGTTGGTTCAAAATGGAGCAGTCTGGCTACACCGTGCTAGAAAATGGTGTCGAAGTTGGCTGCAACAGCACCATTGACCGCCCTGCTGTAGGGGAAACTCGTATAGCACAAAATACGAAAATTGACAACTTGGTACATATCGGTCACGGCTGCAAAGTCGGGTCTAACTGCGCGATCGCTGGACAAGCAGGCATGGCAGGCGGCGTAACAGTAGGGAATCGGGTGTTGCTGGCAGGACAGGTGGGGATAGCGAATCAAGCGCATATTGGAGATGGCGCGATCGCTACCGCCAAAGCAGGCATCCACAACAACATTGAACCCGGAGCCATTGTTACAGGTACCCCAGCCATTCCCCACAAAGTATTTCTCAAAGCAGCAGCTATTTACCACCGCCTTCCAGAGATGTATCAAACTCTCAAGCAGCTACAGCGCTTGGCGGAAAAGAAATAATTGCTAATAAGCATATACTACTAAAGCCGTAGAGTGACATATACTCTAACGGCTTTTTCTATATCTTGGGCAGGAACAAAGAGGCGGTTTAGTTTCCAGCTACAGATGGAGTTAATTGGAGGTGTCTGATCGCTATTCTTAGAAGTAAGAGATGAGGAGATTAACACATGAAATTTTCAAACGTTTCCAAATTTGTTAGTGCTAGTGCAATCGCAGCCAGCGTAGCCGTTCTACCCCTAGCCCTACCTGCCGTTGCCCAGACAGGCGATACAACAACTGGCGATACTACTACTACTACTGCCCCCACTACAGGCGTTTACGACACCCAGGAAGATAATGATTTTGATTGGGGTTGGTTAGGTCTACTAGGCTTACTAGGTTTGGGTGGTCTTGCAGGTCGCAAGAACAGCGAACCAGCCCGTTACCGCGACCCCGAAGAAGTTGGTTCTACAACCTATCGTCGTTAAGAAAAAAAAGCGATTTCTTTTGGGTTATTGAGTGATTAAAACTTGGTTTTAGATTTTAGGTTGCTGGTGAAAGAAAGTTCACCAGCAATTTTGCTATTTGCTAATAGCCATTTTGTTTATTGCCATTCGCCATTAGCTTATAGAAACGCTGTAAAACCCACGACTTTTTAAGCGTGGGATATAAGGCAGGTCAGCATAGGTACGGAGCCGACCAAATCACTTGAGCTTTAGTCCTGATTCTTTGAACAAGAGGATAATCTGAGTTCTGATGTAGTCGGCTTCCGATAGTCCATCAGCTTCTGCCAAAGCCCTTACCATTTCTCGCTCTTTTTCGCTAAGACGAACCTGAAAAATATTGCTTCTTGCCATTGCTTTTGTATCCTTTTTGTCATACGATTACCATACAAGAGCGAGAGCGATGTTGGTTCTAGAGTACAAAGTCAAGGCAAAATCCAGTCAATACAAGGCAATTGACGAAGCTATCCGAACGGTACAGTTTGTTCGCAACAAATGTCTGCGTCACTGGATGGACTCTTCCAAAGATGCCAAAATTAATCGGTTTGCTTTGAACAAGTATTCAACACAACTACGCAATGAGTTTCCTTTCGTCAAAGACCTGAATTCAATGGCAGTGCAAGCTGCTGCTGAACGTGGTTGGCTGGCAATCTCTAGGTTTTACGACAGCTGCAAATCTAAGAAGCCAGGAAAGAAAGGATTTCCCAAATTCCAGAAAAACAATCGTTCAGTAGAATATAAAACTTCGGGATGGTCACTCAATCCAACCAAAAGGCGAGTAACCATAACCGATAAGAAAGGGATTGGTACCTTGCGGCTTTTGGGAAAATGGGATATCCATGAGTATCCAGTTAAGTCCATCAAGCGGGTTCGGTTAGTGCGTCGCGCTGACGGGTACTACTGTCAGTTTGCGATTGATGTTGAGTGTATTGATATTCAGCCTCGCACAGGTCAAGAGATTGGCTTGGACGTAGGTTTGGAGTCCTTCTATACCGATTCAAACGGTCATCAAGAACCTAATCCTAAGTTCTTGAGGAAAGCTGAATCTGACATCAAACACGCTCAACGCCGCATCTACAAAAAAGTTAAGGGTTCATCAGGACGCCGTAAGGCAAGCGCTAAGTATTCCAGAAAGCACTTAAGGGTAAATAGGCAACGGAATGAACACGCGAAACGACTAGCGCGTAACGTATGCAAGTCTAACGACTTAGTAGCCTATGAAGACTTAAGAGTGGCAAATATGCTCAAAAATCACTGTCTGGCTAAATCAATTGCTGATGCTAGTTGGTATCAGTTCAGGCAGTGGATTGAACATTTTGCTGCCAAGTTTGGAAGACTGGCTGTTGCGGTTGCTCCCCAATACACTTCACAAGAATGCAGTCGGTGCAAAGTGATTGTCAAAAAATCCCTTAGCACTAGGACACACGTTTGTTCGTGTGGACTGATTCTGCAAAGGGATTGGAACGCGGCTATAAACATTTTGCTTCAAGCAAAATCTACGGTCGGGCAGACCGGAAGTAACGCTTCAGGAGTCGGAACCGCTACTCTGTTTGGGGCAACCCTGGCTGAGCAAGTTCTGACGTTGAATGAAGAATCCCATGTGCTTTAGCCGTGGGAGTGTCAAGTTGTTTGCAATTCATCCAGGCGAGATAACACCTCGGTACTGTGAATCGCTGGGTTTACTCCGGTAAATGTTTCCCGCAGCATTCCCTGTGGATCGACAATGAAAGTATGGCGCATTGAGACAAAGCCAATCCAAGACCCGTAAGCTTTACTTACTTTGCCATCCATATCAGCTAAAAGCGGAAATTTTAACTTTTCAGAATCGCAGAATTTGGCGTGGGAATCCACAGAATCCGCACTCACACCAATGATTTGAGTATTTTTACCCTGGTATTTTGGCAAATCCTGCTGAAATCTGCGGGCTTCCAGAGTGCAACCAGAGGTGAAATCTTTCGGGTAGAAGTAGAGGGTAGTCCTGCATAGTAATGATAACGCCAGTTTTTCATTCTATAGATAAACTGGCGTTATATTCATGAATAAAATACCAAATAGCTCCTATATGATTGGAGAGTTTTTTAGAGAACGAAAGAGTTTTTCTTACCAAACG
>NZ_JAMPKJ010000073.1 GCF_039962115.1 Funiculus sociatus GB2-C1
ATTTCTGGAGCGCAGTGGTTAGCCAAAAATGTGAGTCAAATGCTCAAACTACGTTGCGCTTACCTCAACGAACTCCTATCTGTTTGATATTCTTGCAAAACCGGGATGCTCCCAAAAATTATAGCTATGATTATACAGCTACCATTTGAGGAACTTGTAGCACTAAGGGCGAAATTTGAAGAAAGAATCGATACACTTACAATGATTGGACTAGCTGAAACCCAGTTTCAGTCGCGGGAACCAGAGGAAAATATTGGTAATGAGGAAGCCTAAATCAGCAGAAATATGGCTAGGACGTTTTCCGTTTAGTGATCGCGCTTACACAAAATTTAGGACTACTCTTCTTTTAGCAGCTTATCGTAACAAATGACTGGCAAAATTAAAATTATACTCCGAAAGTTACGTCTAGGGGCGATTGCCTTTTTCATCATCAGCTTAGTGATGGTGAAACCAGTGATCGCATCCCCTACGCCCTCCTCCGAAACCTCTGTCTATCAACATCGAATAGTTCACAGTTCCGAAGGTATCGGCAAATTTTACATGGGTCGAGAAATAGCAAAAGTGATGGGACACACGGGCGCTATGTGGCTGGAAAGACCTAGTAGAGAAGCTGAGGAAAAACCTAGCAAAATAATAACATCAGTGGCTTTAAAAGCCACTGATGTTGTAGCAGATATCGGCGCAGGAACTGGTTATTTAAGTTTTCAGATTGCGCGGATGGTTCCAGAGGGAAAAGTGCTGGCGGTGGATGTTCAACCGGAAATGTTAGATATTATTAGCTTTTTGAAAAAAGAGAATAAAATTTCTAATATTGAGCCAATTCTAGGCGAAGAGAGCAACCCAAAGCTTCCAAAAGGTAGTGTTAATTTAGCTCTAATGGTGGATGCTTACCACGAGTTTGCTTATCCTAGAGAAATGATGCTGGGAATAGTCAAAGCGCTGAAACCAGATGGACGAGTGGTTTTAGTGGAATATCGAGGTGAAAATCCTTTTGTCCTAATCAAAGGGCTGCACAAAATGACTCAGAAGCAAGTGAAAAAAGAAATGTCGGCGGTGGGGTTGGAATGGTTGGAAACTAAAAGTATTTTACCTCAACAACATATTTTGATATTTAAAAAGCAGAAAAAATAAGGAAGATTTATTCCTTGGCGCATAGAAGGTTGGCAGGAATATATTCTCATCGATATTGAGCAAATTCCTGTAGAATACTTCTGTTTTAATTCAAAGGTTAAATAGGTACTTTATATTTATGGGGAAAAAGAGGAAGTAAATTTTGGTAGGGTTAATTTAAAAAGCGCGAGCGCATTTATCTATGATGTAATTTCCTAGAAATCCTCATAGGCTAAAGAAGGCAATGTTTCCCGCTGTTCCCGTATAGAAATTCAAGGTTTAGGTGCGATACATCTGTAAGGACATGGCAATATCATGTCCTTACCAACGTGGACTAAACGTTAGCACTGCGATGTATTCCACCCAACTGAAAAACGCTATATTTTAAACAAAAAGTTATATAAAAATAATTTCCTAAAGCGGAGATTTTAATCACAACAGTGCCATCGTAAAAAATATTAACACCCAGGAAACTCTTATGTGTTCTAAAATACAAAATTTCCCAACAACGGGTTTCCTGGCTCTTTAAGCAAAACTTATGAAACGAAGACAATTTGTTAGCAACACTGCTATCGGTGCCACCAGTGCGGCGGCGCTTGCTGCCTGTAGCCGGACAGCCACAGGGCCAGGTGTTCAGGCCAACACCCAGCCAAGGATTCGGTGGAGGATGGCGACTAGCTGGCCTAAATCGCTTGACACCATCTTTGGAGGAGCAGATACCGTTTGCAAGCGCGTCAGCGAAATGACTAACGGACGTTTTACGATTACACCCTTTGCAGCAGGTGAAATTGTGCCTGGGCTACAGGTTTTAGACGCTGTGCAAACTGGGACTGTGGAATGCGGTCACACCGCCAGCTATTACTATGTGGGAAAAAATCCCGCCCTTGGCTTTGGGACAACGGTGCCTTTTGGTCTTAATGCCCAACAGCAGAACTCATGGCTATATCATGGCGGTGGACTGGATGCAATGCACAAGCTCTACGCAGATTTTAATGTCATCAACTTTCCCGCAGGCAACACTGGTACCCAGATGGGAGGCTGGTTTAAGCGAGAAATCCAGTCAGTTGCTGACCTGAACGGCTTGAAGATGCGTATCCCTGGATTAGGCGGTGAGGTGATGAACCGCTTAGGTGTGAATGTCCAGGTGCTACCTGGAGGCGAAGTATATCTAGCCCTCGACCGGGGAGCCATTGATGCAGCAGAGTGGGTTGGCCCTTACGATGACGAAAAGCTGGGCTTAAACAAAGCTGCACAGTTCTACTACTACCCCGGCTGGTGGGAACCAGGGGCGACGTTAGAGATGCAAGTTAACAAGTCTCAGTGGGAGAGATTGCCGAAAGACTATCAGCAAGTCTTGAAGACTGCCACTATGGAGGCAAATCTGAATATGCTGGCTCAATATGATGCCTTAAATGGGCAGGCATTAAGAAGGTTAGTTGCAGCTGGCACTAAGCTAACACCCTACAGCAAAGATATTATGCAAGCAGCCCAGAAAGCATCGTTTGATCTTTATGAGCAAAATGCTGCAAAAAATGCCACATTTAAACAAGTTTATGAACAGTGGAAGGCATTTCGAGAGCAGGTTTATAAGTGGAATCAAGTCAATGAATTGAGCTATGCAAATTTTACTTATCCGCAGTAAAGGCGAGGCAATACTAGCCTTAAAGCTTGAGAGAAGGTAGGAAACTAACAATTCCTGGGAAAGTAATAATCAACACCAGAACTAGCAACTGAAGTAGGATAAATGGTATAGCACCCCGGTAGATATCGGTTGTGGTAACTTCCGGAGGTGCGACACCGCGCAGATAAAACAGGGCAAAACCAAAGGGAGGTGTGAGAAAAGATGTTTGTAGGTTTGCTCCCAAAACAACGCCATACCAAACGAGGTCAATTCCCAATTGCTGAGCCACGGGGACAAATAAAGGGATGACGATAAAGGCGATTTCAAAAAAGTCGATAAAGAAGCCGAGTGCAAATACCACCAGCATACTAACGACTAAAAAGCCAGTTTTGCCACCGGGGAGGTTAGAGAGAACGTCGAACATAAAGCGATCGCCATTTAATCCCCGGAACACCAAACTAAACGCCGTCGAACCAAACAAGATGAAAATTACCATGCTGGTAATCCGCAGCGTGGCATCGCAAACCCCCTGCAATGCCGGCACACTTAGTCTTCGGTTTGCAGCAGCCAGCGCGATCGCTCCCAAGCAGCCAACTGCACCCGCTTCGGTCGGCGTGGCAATTCCAAAAAAGATGCTACCCAATACCAACAAAATCAACACCAACGGTGGCACCATCACCTTCAGCACCCGCAACCCCAGCGCCTTACGGCCGATATCCCGCACCGAAAGCGGTAATGCTGGTGCTACCTCTGGCTTGAGAAACGCCACAATCACTACGTGTAAGGCAAAGGCACCCGCCATCATTAAACCCGGAATCACCGAACCAATAAACAAGTCGCCCACCGACACACCCAACTGATCTCCCAGTACCACCAGCACCACGCTGGGGGGAATAATCTGCCCTAAAGTACCAGAAGCAACAATCACGCCAGTAGCGAGTTCTTTGTTGTAGCCGTAGCGCAGCATCACTGGCAGGGAAATCAGCCCCATCGCCACCACAGTTGCCGCCACCACGCCAGTAGTCGCTGCTAATAGCGCCCCCACCAGAACCACAGCCAAAGCGATTCCACCGCGCAGCCGCCCGAACAAAATCCCCATCGTTTCGAGTAATTGCTCTGCAATGCCCGATTTCTCCAGCATTGACCCCATGAAGATGAAGTAAGGAATCGCCAGCAACGTGTAATTCGCCATGATGCCGAAAATCCGCTGCGGCATCGCCGTCAAGAAAACTGGGTCAAAAACGCCCAGCCCTACTCCCAACAAGGTAAAGAAAATTGCCACACCCCCCAGAGAAAATGCCACGGGGTAGCCAAGCGATAGCAAAACTAAGGCTCCACCAAACATCACTGGGCCTAACCACTCATAATCCAGGGCCATTGTGTTCCTCCTGGGGCGTTAGCTTGCCAGTGAAAATTGCATAATTTTTAATTGCCTCGGAAATGCCTTGGAGAATCAGCAGCCCGAAGCTGATAATAATCATGGATTTAATCGGATAACGCGGTAAACCGCCTGGGTCTGGGGAATTTTCCCAAATCTTCCAAGAATTAAGAATCGTATCCCAGGAGAAATAAATCACCATTAGACAAAAGGGAATTAGAAAGAATAACGTCCCGAACAGGTCAGCGAATGCTTTCCACTTACGATTCCAGCGACTATAAAAAATATCTACGCGGACGTGTTCGTTGTGTTTTAGGGCGTAGGCTGCTCCTAATAAGAAAACTAGGTCAAATATATACCACTGGGTTTCCAGAAAGGCATTAGAAGTCAGGTTTCGCCCAATCAATCGCCCAATGTAGCGCCCAGCGACGTTCCACACTCCCACCATTACCATCAGCAGCACCAGCCAGTAGGTTAAGCGCCCGATGCGTTCATTCACAGCGTCGATGATTTTAGATATCCGTAACAGCTGCTGCAATGCGTTTTCTCCCCAACTACATGAGAAATCATCTCACAGGCTTCATTTCACCTCAAGGGTTTTTAAACGCAAAATTACGCAAAGTTTCTAAAACTTTGCGTTTTTCAACTTATGAAGTATAAAGTTTATACTTTTGTTTAACTTTTCAAAGCGCAGAATTCCTCGACGAAACGAACAAATATTTCTACACCCATCCCCAAGGCTGTTTCGTCAAAGTTAAATCGTGGATGATGGTGCGGATATGCTAAATCTTTGTCTGGATTCGCTGAACCCAAAAAGAAATAGCAACCAGGTACAGCTTCAAGGAAAAAAGACATATCTTCACCGCCCATTGTTTGGCATTCTGGCACAATTCCTAGAGGAGTTTCTATTACGCCTTCTGCCACAGAACGGACTAATTCCGCTATTTTTGCATCATTAATCACTGCTGGGTAATGTCGCTGGTAGTCTAATTTATATGTAGCTCCGTGACTTTGGCAAACCCCAGCGATAACCTGCTCAAGTCGCTGGGGAATTAGTTCTCCTAATGCAGGATTAAAATATCTTACAGTCCCGCTGAGATAGGCGGTATCAGCAATTACGTTGACTGCTGTGCCTGCATGAATTTCGCCAACGGTAACGACTGCTGACTCTAGCGGCGAAACATTACGCGCCACAATCGTTTGCAAGGCAGTAACAATATGAGCGGCGACTAAAATTGAATCTACTGTTTGTTGTGGAATGGCTCCGTGTCCGCCTTTACCCTGAATTGTGCAGCGAAAGCTTTCTGTTGCTGCCATCAAGGCACCGTTGCGAACGCCGACTGTACCCAGGGGCAGGTTGTTCCACAAATGAAGCCCGATGATAGCATCAACCTGCGGATTTTGCAAGACTCCAGCTTCAATCATTGGCTTGGCACCTCCCGGCCCTTCCTCAGCGGGTTGGAAGATAATCTTTACGGTGCCTGTGAAGTCTTGGCGATGCTGGGAGAGATAGAAGGCAGTGGAAAGCGCGATCGCAGTATGTCCATCATGACCGCAAGCGTGCATCACTCCATCATGCTGCGACCGATAAGGCACATCGTTCTGTTCCTGAATTGGCAGCGCGTCCATATCTGCCCGAATCGCCAGCACTTTACCTGGTTTATCCCCATGAATTGTGGCAACAATTCCAGTTTGGGCAATGCCAGTTTGATGCTCAATTCCCCATTCCTGTAATTTTTGGGAAATTAACTCAGAGGTGAGATGTTCTCGAAAGCCTAATTCAGGTTTTTGATGCAGTCGCCGCCGCAATTCTACGATAGTTGGCTGTAATTCTTGAATTTCCCGACGAATGCGAGATATATCAATAGGAAGCGGGCTTAAAGAAGTGGAAACCATGAGTGGATTTTGAATTTTGGATTTTGCGGGGGCGAAGGAGTTTCGGAAGCTCCGATGATTTCGGATTAGTAAATTTTGGATTTTGGACTATCAAAAGCAACCAACAACTGAAAATACAAAATCTAAAATTTAAAATCTAAAATTCTCTCTATATCTAACTGTGACGCAACTTGTGTCAGTTTGGCTAGATCGGTCGCGTCAGCTAGATGGGGGATGATGCCAAAAACTGGTGTATTGGTTAAAGACTGAATCAAGTCTATTGGTGTCAAATCGGCAATTTCTTGGTCTGAACGAGGTTGAGTGCAATTGAGGACAATGCCTTTAAGTTTGACACCAGACTGACGAGCAAGGGCGACATTAGCGACAGCTTGCGCGATCGCGCCCAATCTCACAGGTACTACCAAAACCGTTGGTAAACCCCAATCCCGCGCCAAATCTGCCACAGTGAGTTCATAGGTCACAGGCGAACCCAATCCCCCCAGCGCTTCCACCAGCAAAAAATCACGCGATCGCTGTAGATTTTGAAACGCTTGCCAAGCTTTGCCCAAATCAATATTCTTTCCTTCTCGATCGGCTGCTATGGGAGGTGCTAGAGGTGCTTGGAAATACAAAGGGTTAATTTCATCCAGAGATTGATTCAGGGAAAATAGCTGATTGTAAAGTTCCCTATCTCCAGTTCCCGACTGAATCGGCTTCATTATCCCTAAACTTTTAGCAGAATAATACGTCTGCCAATAAGCTGCCAAAGCCGTTGTCAAAACTGTTTTCCCAGCGTCCGTATCGCTTCCAGTAATTAGTAATGTGTTCAAAGTAGTTTTCAGTTAGTTGGGAATGGGGGATTGGGGAATTGGGGAATTGGGGAATTGGGAATTGGGGAATTGGGGAATTGGGGAATTGGGGAATTGGGGAATTGGGAAAAAGTCTTACCTAGTCCCCAGTCTCCAGCCCCCAGTCCCCACTACCGCACAGCAATATCCAGAGTAAAGGCAGTATCTTGGGACGCTATCACATCAATTTGATACTCACCGCTACGAGGTGCCTCAAATTCCCAAGCCAAAACGCCAGAAGCGTCTGGCACCAGGCGACCGCTAGGAAAGCGAAGATCCAAAGTTGCCCCTCCAGGTTGGATATCCACCTTTAGTCTCTGCCCACGCCGAACATTCACCAAATAACGCTTAATCCTTTGCGGGCTGGTTCTAGCCGAAACCTGCACTGCTTGCTCGCCTGGTGGGAAGCTAATCGGCTCAACGTCAAATTCGCCACCATTCGGTGTTGGTGTCGGTGTTGGTGTCGGTGTCGGTGTTGGTGTTGGTGTTGGTGTTGGGTTGCTCAGGCTAATCTGCAAGTTGTATTCGCTCGCTTGTAGCCCTTTAATGGGACTCAGGGCAATAGTGTAGTTACCTGTATAGGGGAGGGTTCCTCTCCAGCCCAGAACCCGCTTGGCACGCTCATTGAGAGGCGTTTGGTCTGGCCCCAACACCGTCATTAAAACGCCTTCGCCACTCAGGAAGGTATCTAGCTGTTGTCCTTGTTCGCCAGAAATGGTGTAATTAAGCGTTTCGTTCCCTTTGAGATTTCCTTGTTTAGTAATGGTTTGGCCGGTCGCTATTTCTAAGCGCTGACTATAAGTAACAGGTTCCTGATTGGGCGTGGGGGTGGGACTGGGTGTTGGCGTAGGCGTGGGTGTCGGGCTAAGTGTCGGTGCTGGGGTATCAGTGAATACGGGGGTTGGTGTTGGTTGCGGCTGTTGCCGATTGAAAGCACTAACTAGCGCCCAAGATCCGAAACCAGCTAGTAAAGCCAGACAAAGTGTAAGGAAACCAACCGCCCACGGGTCTTGTAAAAAAGTTGGGCGATCGCTTACTTCCGGAATTACTGGATCGGGTCGATTTGGACGACCGACGTTGGGATTGGGATCTTGTCGATTTGGCGTGTTGGGGGTGGGATTGACCGGATCTGGCCGCCGTCCGACAGCTACTGTGTTTATCTGCGAGGTAGTCGGCTTTGGAGGCTGTGGAGTTGGGGCTGGTGGTGGGGGAGTTACCGGGACTGGGTGGGTAGGTTGGGGAGGATTGACGGGGGGTGGGGAGATGTAATAAGGCTGGGGTGGAGGTGGCGCAAAGGTAGGATTAGTCAAAGCTTGCAGTGATTGCATGACTTCTCCGGCACCTTGGTAGCGATCGCCTGGTCGATAACTCAACATCCGATCCAGCACTTGTGCCAACCCATCGCTGGCATTGACCCACTTGCGCCAATTCCAAACCAGCTGGACATCATCAAATAATTCTCGTGGTTCTTTGCCAGTTAGCAGCACTATACAAGTCACCGCTAAAGCGTAGAGGTCACTTGAGGGATAAGCACGCCCTGACTGCATTTGTTCGCTGGGGGCATAACCCAACTTACCCACCGTTGTCGCTACAGGCATTGAAACATTAGGGGAGTGAAACCGGGTTGCCAGTTCCTTCACAACGCCAAAATCGATGAGAACGGGCAGGCGATCGCTTTCTCGCAAAATAATATTGTCCGGCGCAATATCCCGGTGAATAATGCCGAATTTGTGAATGTGCGCCAAGACAGGCAACAAATTCCGCAAAAATTGCAATACTTCCGCCTCCGAGAAGGCGCTACCCTGAGTGCGATGCTCATCCAAAAGTGTGCGATAAGTCTTCCCCTCTACATAGTCCTGCACCAAGAACAAGCGCTGGTCTTGCTCAAAAGTAGCTCGGAACTGGGGAATCTGGGGGTGCTGAATTTGATAGAGAGTTGTTGCCTCCCGTTGAAACAGTTCCCTTGCCTTATCCAGCAGGTTAGTCGAATCAGAGGGCGGAATCAACTCCTTGAGGGCGCAGCTTTCATTAAAGCGCCCTTGGTCTTCTGCTAGATAAGTCCGACCAAACCCCCCCTGACCGAGAACGCCGATCAAGCGGTAGCGGTTTTGCAGAATTGTTCCAATGGGAATTGGTGGTTGCATAAACAGTGACTGGCGACTGGGGAGGAAGGGAGTGGGGATGGGGGATTGGGGGCTGGGAAAATAATATTAACAACTTACCAATCTCACCATTGTTAGCTATAATATTAAGCTGAATTCGAGACTAAGCCCTACGATCTATTGTGCCAAATGCTGCCGCTTACGCTTTTTTGTCAGACGCTACTCTCACAGCCATAGGTAGCGATCGCGTAAGGCGCACTCGCCGACGCTCATATTGTTCAACTTTTTAAATCAACAGCGTCTTTGCCAATAAACTTTAGCTTAGTTAGACTGAAGTAAATGAAATCAAATTTCATTCCAATATCAGCATAAATACGTAGACTCTACAATTTTACAATCTACTTGCTGCTTTTTGCTTGTAGGCTATTCTATGCAAATGCTGTGCCGTTTCCAGCTTAATTGACCAGATAGACCTCAAACATAACAATAGCAAGTTAATTTTTTTGGTTTACAGATTAACTTTTTAGATATTGTGTGACGATTAATTCACACATTTATACCTTATTTACAAAGAAATCATAGAGCGATTTTGAGTGAGAATGATAAGATTGCGATTGAAGTAGCTCTTGAGGGTCTGCTGTGCTCCGTTCTCCAACTTTAACGCTTCAGCCTACACTGCCACCGATTGCGGACAACAACCGTCTGCGACTGTTTTCCGGCTCTGCTAATGTGCCACTATCTCAGGAAGTTGCTCGCTATCTTGGCATGGACTTGGGACCAATGGTTCGCAAGCGGTTTGCTGATGGAGAGCTTTACATTCAAATTCAGGAATCGATTCGGGGATGTGATGTTTACCTAATTCAGCCAACTTGCCAACCAGTGAACGATCACTTGATGGAGTTGTTGATTATGGTTGATGCTTGTCGTAGAGCATCAGCGCGGCAAATAACCGCAGTAATTCCTTACTATGGCTATGCTAGGGCAGACCGCAAAACAGCGGGGCGCGAGTCAATTACCGCCAAGCTGGTTGCGAACCTGATTACTGAAGCTGGAGCCAGCCGCATTCTGGCAATGGATTTACATTCAGCCCAAATTCAGGGCTATTTTGATATTCCATTTGACCATGTTTACGGCTCACCTGTACTGATAGATTATCTGGCAAATAAGCAACTATCCGATCTGGTTGTAGTTTCACCGGATGTAGGTGGTGTGGCTAGAGCTAGAGCATTTGCCAAAAAGCTAAACGATGCGCCGCTGGCAATTATTGATAAGCGTCGGCAGGCACACAACGTGGCGGAAGTGATGAATCTGATCGGTGATGTCGAGGGTAAAACAGCCGTCTTGGTAGACGACATGATCGATACTGGCGGCACCATCTCTGAAGGCGCTAGGTTATTACGACAAGAGGGAGCGCGTCAGGTATATGCTTGTGCTACCCATGCAGTTTTTTCGCCTCCAGCAATTGAGCGCCTTTCGAGTGGTGTATTTGAGGAAGTGATTGTCACAAATACCATCCCGGTTTCTGAGCGCGATCGCTTTGAACAGTTGACGGTACTTTCAGTAGCCAATGTGATAGGTGAAACTATCTGGCGGGTTCACGAAGATAGTTCTGTCAGCAGTATGTTCCGCTAAAAAAGGCGCTCAGACTTTGGTCTAGCGCATAGATAAAGCCTGCCGGCTCAGGCTTTATCTTAGGGAGTCCGCCTTATCTTCCAGGCTCCGCTTGGGAATGCCGTTATGGGGCTGGAGCCTGATAATTTCATCGAAAGGGAGGTGGTTTCAAAAGTTAGTTCCCAGGCTGAGCCTGGGAACTAGATTGGGGAACATTCTTTAGTTGCCCTTGCATTTTTACAAGTAATCAAAAAACTGCTCTGGCACTAACCGCAATTCTCCCGATTTAAAGCGGTTAATATCTACCCAAAGTGCTGTTTTTTTCCTATCGCCTTCAGCAAAAGAAATTTCTTCCATCTGATAAAACTTGGGATCGACAAAATCGCATTGATACAATTGAATAATTTCGTGACCAGGCTTGCCGTTGAACACAAAGATATTTTCCAGACAGCCCAGATAACGAATGTTAGTTAATTCTGCCTGGATTTCTTCTTGAAATTCGCGTTTTAAGGCTATCTCACTGGTTTCTCCAAAGTCAACGCCGCCGCCTAAAGCGCGATAAAAGGTTTCCTGCTTAACTGGGTCATAGCCTTCGGATATAAAGATGCGATCGCCTTTGGCGTATCCCCCATGCGGCTTCCCGCCATCTCGAATTAAACCCAGTACCAGCAGCCGAATCTGACCTTCTTGGTGCATCGTTTGTCCTAATTCTCGTCGTAGATAAAAGCAGACCGACTCTCGCTACCTTTAACAGGCCAATCTTCGTTTTCGCCGCCAATGTACAGGCGTTCCAGAGTTACGTATTCGGTGCTTAACTGTTTGAGTGCGTTAATCACGATATCAAGCGCGATCGCATCACTCGTGCCCAGATCAAACCAACATCTCGCCCAATTTCCCTCATACTCAAATTCGCCCATATTGTGCATGAGCGAAACCATACTATTTTCAGCCGCGTCAGTGTCATAATCCATATAGCTGATATCCAAACCAGTATCCTGAACTTGGATATTTTCAGCATTAAAACCTCCCAGTTTTCCCAAGAAAAACCAGGAGTTAAACACTTCTTCGACGTACTGCTTTTCCATTTGAGAAGGAGTTATGCTGAACTCCAGCCAAATCCACAGGTCAAAAGGATTATACTCGCGAAAAATTACGTGCATTGTTTTAAACTATCTATTCTAGCTGTGGCATTTTTGCAGGGCCCCAACTACCACTTGCATCCCTAATTTTATCTCGCATCCCATCGCAATCCCGTTCTTTACTATCAACGCTTTTTTGGTTTTTGCACTGCTCATAGAACATTTGTGCTACAAGGGTTTTGGGAAGTTGATCAGGTTTTGCTAAAGCGGCGTTGAAATCCTTCTTAGCTTCATTGAAAAGAGATTGGTCTTTTTGTTTCTTGCCTTTGGCCACTAAGATTTGAGCTTTTAAATAGTGTACCTCTGGATTGTTGGGCGTTACTGCTAGAGCGCGATTTACATATTCCAGCGCCTTGTCGTAGTCTTTTAAATCCCGGTGTCCAACTGCAATCCCACGATAAGCCAAATAAGAGGGGCCTGCTTTTTCTAAGCGTTCAATTGCTTGCTTGGGATTAGAAAATGGTAAATTGACAGCCATCATCAAATCCATATACCCCTTGAGTAAGTTGAGTTCTGCGTCGTCAGAACCTACCTTCTCCGCCTTATCCAGATATGTGAATACCTCCTGCAACTTATTCAAAGCTTGAGAACCGCCTTTGATGGGATCGTTATTGACAAGACTAAGGTTATATGCACCCTGTAAAAAATGCCCAACTGCTGTGTATAAATTGCCACGCAAAGGATTTGTGGTAGTTAGCTGTTCAGCTGTTTTCAGAGTTTTCTCAGCGTAAGTGTTAACGCTCTTCCAGTCCTGCTCAGTGTAAGCTAAAGATGCCCGCATTGCGTAGACGAGCGGTTCATTAGGTTCACTAGATTCCGCTTGTTGTAGGTAAAGCTTTGCTTGTGGATAGTTCCCCGTCTCAAAGATAGCTTTGAAAGCAGCTTCAGTCTGGTTTCCAATCTGCCCTGAGTTGCTGGAACGGAAGGGATCGCCAGCTAGAGTAGGGGTAGGAAATAAACTGAGTGCAGTCAAGGAAGCAGTAGCGATCGCGCCAACAATCCGCAATTGTACAGAAAACCGAGCCATGATCGTCATCCTCACTAAACCATTAGCTTGAGTGAATGCTATCTCTAATTTTCAATGCTATCTAACAACATCCTAAGATACGCTGCTGTGATAGCTGAACATTCTGAGACAAGCAGTGTATAATTAGTCACCCTTAAACAAAAAGAGCGATCCAACAGTTTGACGCTGTTAATAATTTCAGGTTCCAGAAAAATTCGGTTAGTTTGTTTGTCAGTGGCAAATCCGTTGTCCGAAAAAAAGGTTTCTAGATGCAGTTTTTTTATTCCCACTTATTTTAAGTAAAAATTAAAGCAGGCTAATTCGCTTAGGATGATGCCCTTACAAGTTTCGCAATTTTTTCTTTTCTACTCCCAGAATTGATGCTCTATCTCAAAAACCTGACTTATCACCCCCCCGCTACCCCAACTGCTATCCTGAATTCCATTAATTTAGAACTAGCGCCAAATGGTCTTGGTCTTGTGATTGGGCCAAGTGGATCTGGCAAAAGCACATTTTTGGAAATTTTGGCAGGTCTGGCAGAAAAAACCGATGGCGGTGTTTTCTGGCGAGACCAGGAACTCACTCCCGAACACCTGCAACAGCTGGCAGGATTGGTATTTCAGTTTCCGGAGCGGCATTTCTGCGGTGGTACGATTTTAGAGGAACTGCGGCTGGGTCATCCAGAGTTGGGGGCTGAAAAAGTCAAGGCAGCTCTTTGTGAAGTAAGTTTAGATCATCTGTCGCTTTCTACGTCACCGCATTCTCTGAGTGGGGGTCAGCAGCGCCGCCTTGCTCTAGCAGTACAGCTGATTCGCCAACCACATTTACTTTTGTTGGATGAACCAACAGCGGGGCTAGATTGGTCAATGCGGCTTCAGTTAGTGAAGTTATTAGGTAAACTAAAAACTCATTGGACGTTGTTGGTGGTCACTCACGATGCAAGTGACTTGTTAGCGATCGCTGACCAATGCTGGACAATCGATCGTGGAGAATTACAATCGGTAGACCCTACAACGCTAGGATCTAAAATCGAAGCAGTCATTAGTCATTAGTCAGCACCAATAACTAATGACCATAAAAAAATGAGCGATATTGAAATGCCAATGCTGCCTGAGATGGCTGATGTATGGCAGCAAACACTGGGTTGGCAACCTGATAGTGAACAGCAAAAGCTATTTCAGCACTTGTATGAGTTGATTTTGGCAGGGAACCGCCAGCTGAACTTAACTAGGATTACCTCACCGGAGGAGTTCTGGGAAAAACACCTGTGGGATTCTCTGCGGGGAATTTTTAGCCAGAAATCTAAAAAAATAGCTGGTTCATCTGGCAAAGCGATCGATATTGGAACCGGGGCAGGATTTCCGGGAATTCCAATAGCGATCGCTTTTCCTAATTACACTGTCAGCTTACTCGATGCCACCCGCAAAAAAATCGCCTTTCTGGAAAATGCGACCTCAGAGCTGGGTCTGACAAATGTCAATACAATTACTGGTAGAGCTGAAGAAATCGGTCAATATCCGTCTGACCGAAATGCTTACAACCTCGCTCTAATCAGGGCAGTAGCTGAGCCTTCTGTCTGTGCCGAGTATGCGCTACCATTGCTGAAACGCGGCGGGTTAGCCATCCTCTATCGCGGACAGTGGACAACTGAGGAAAACGATGCCCTACAACCAGCCTTAGAAAACTTAGGCGGCATTCTTGAATCCATCGAGGAATTTACTACTCCTTGTAGTGGCAGCATTCGCCACTGTCTCTACCTCCGGAAAGTGGCACCTACACCGAGAGAATTTCCCCGTCCTGTGGGTGTGCCTGCCCAAAAGCCACTGTAAATAATTATCCTTATTACCATGCTGGGTTTGGCAACGAGAAACAGGAGAAGTTTATGAGCATTGAGTGGGGCAAGTCAACCAATAAGGGAACTGCCATGCTAAAACTGGCTCATCAGTTTCACAGGGAAGCGATTTTGAAGGATGAGTACGTCGGCTGGTTCTTTGATGAATCGATAGTACGCTCTCTTCAAGAGAATCCTCTCAAGGTTGATTCCGCAAAAGATGATGCGGAAAGATTTCAGCAGATTGCTTACTGGTACACGATTCTCAGAGAAAAGCATGGTGATGAAGCGATTGAAGATGCGATCGCGTCAGGATGTAAACAGCTTATCCTTCTAGGAGCAGGTTACGACACGAGATTTTTTCGCCTTCCTAGTGTGAGAGAGAATTCTATTGCCACCTTTGAAGTCGATCTGCCGCAGACAATTGATGATAAAAAGAGATACTTGATTGAAAGATTAGGCAATATTCCTCCAGGGTTGTCACACATTCCTCTTGACTTCAATCAAGACAATCTCAGCAGTATTTTTCAGTATGGTTTTGACAAAACAATTCCTACTGCTTATATCTGGCAGGGCGTTAGCTACTATTTGCCCAAAGAGAGTGTTTCCAATTTCCTCGACTTCATCAAAGCGCAAATGGCACCAGGTTCAGTTTTCGTCTTTGACTGTTGTTCACCACTAATGACTTTCAAAAACGATTTAGTTCCAGGTATAGCTTCCAGCATTGATCAACTCAGTGAAATCGATGAGCCATATCTATTTGGTATGTATAGCAATGAGATGGAAGCATGGCTGAGAGAAAAAAGCTTATCTGACATTCAAATTTTGCAGCAAGATGACCTGGAAGCGAAGTTTCTCCACAAGCGGACGTTACCAAATAATATGTGGTATGTAGTGACTGCTAAACTTCCTCGTTCTTAGGCTCACCTTCCCTCGTAAGACAGAAAATATCAGACACCGCGCTTAAGCGCCGCTTCGCTAACAAAATCAGCATTCCCAGTCAGAGACTGGGAACGAGAAATACTACTGACTATTAGGAATCACCCTGCCGCAGGGATAAGTTGCTACAGGTTGCTCACCAGAAGCACTGTCAGCAACAGCAGCCGGGATTTCTTCAATTGGCTGGGTTTTTGCCGCCAGATAATCTGTACGCAGTTTATCCAACATTTCTTCCCGCCTGTCATACAACCGCTTTAAGGCGCGAGGCTGGCACTGGTTCATCACGTAGGCAGTGATAATCGGTAGGGCAATGGTGCTGTCGGTGTAACAGACAATTGTGCTAGGTAACTCTTCCGGGTCAATTTTGCCCCAGCTGACGGCTTCGCTTGGGGTAGCACCAGACAAACCACCTGTATCTGGACGAGCATCGGTGACTTGGACGAAGTAGTCGTGACCTCGTTCTTCTAATCCCAGCACTTCGTGAAGTTGCGGTTGGGTTTGCAGCAGGAAGTTTTTCGGGCTACCGCCGCCAATGATGACAGCAGCGCTTTTGCCTTCTACATCTGGGTTGCCACTTTCACGGGCGCAGTATGCGATCGCAGCTGTCTCGTTCACATCTATGGATGGATCTATTACTAATTTTGACCCTTCCAGCGACAAAGCCGCGACGTTCATCCCAATCGAACTATCTCCGGGGGAAGAAGTATAAATGGGAACGCCACACTCATAAGCAGTCGCTAATAAACTAGAATTTTTTACCCCAACTTGCTTTTCTACTTCCGAGACATATTTGCCCAGCAAATAGTGAAATTCAGCAGTTCCCATCCGCTTCTGGAACGGTTCGGCTTGCAGAATCTTGCGGATGAAGGCATCGGTTTCGAGCAACACGTCGTAGCCAAAAACGATGTCATAAATGCGAATGGTGCCTTCCTCGCGCAGCTTCACATCATCAACAAACGGATTACCTGTATAAAGGTCAAAACCCAAACCAAAGTGCATATCGTGGTAAAGATTGGCACCCGTGCTGATCATCCAGTCAATAAAACCGTTGCGGATCAGCGGCGCCAAAATTCCTACTCCCATCCCAGTAGGTGTCATAGCACCGGATAGGCTAACTCCCACGGTGACACCTTCTTGTAACACCTCGCGACTCAACAGGTGGCACATTTCTCGCAGACGAGCGGAGTTGTAGGCACTGAAGTAATTATCAACTAGATCCACGACGTTAATCGTCGCTGGCATGGGGGCGGGTGCGATTTTGTTACCCGATTTGGACATTTTTATACTCGCAAAAGAATGAACGCCATTGTCAATATAACCAGCGATGGTGGAGGAGATACCCAGCTGGAGTAGCAACAGTAAAGAGGATTGAAGAAGCGATCGCTATCCTGCCTGTAAAATTTCATTGATAGCAGCAACATAAGAATTGTAGGCTGATTCCCCAAAGCATACAAAAATCACCTGTTCGACTGAGCTATTCCCCTCCAGAAACTTTTTCACCTCACTCACAGCAATTCTGGCGGCGCGTTCTATCGGAAACCCATAGACACCCGTGCTGATAGCAGGAAAAGCGATGCTGCGTATCTCGTATTCCTTTGCTATAGCTAGACAACTGCGATAACAACTAGCTAAAAGCTCATCCTCCTGATAGTTGCCTCCCTGCCAAATTGGGCCGACTGTATGAATTACCCATTTAGCAGGAAGATTGTAACCCTTGGTAATCTTTGCCTGACCAGTGGCGCAGCCCTTGAGCTGGCGACATTCTACCAACAATTCTCGCCCAGCAGCTCGGTGAATTGCCCCATCGACACCACCGCCACCTAGTAAAGAGGTATTCGCCGCATTAGCGATCGCATCTACCTTTTGCTGGGTAATATCACCTTGAATGACAGCTATTTTGCCTAAATTCATGGAATTTGTAAATTTAAAACTATTATGATTGGGCTAACATTTCAATTTTGCCTGGATTTAGCTTATTTGTTGCATTTGCCACACTCCAATTGTTGTGTAGACCATAAAAACGGCATAGGACAGCTTAGCGCGTAGCAGCGATTCACGAAAATGGCATCTAGCATAAGTATGGGGATCACCGCAATTCGCTAAATCTAAAAATTTTGTAGACTAGGAAAAGGCAATTATCATGCCTTAAATCCGGAGAAAAATTAAGTATCTCTCAAGACACTATGACCAACAATATTTCCTCTAATACATCTAGCGTTACATCATCACCTCAGCCTCAAACCAATCAACGTTGGCCTACTTTTTTGGAAATGTTGCAGCGACTGCATCAGGAGGGTATATACATTCATCCCGAACATCTAGCAGAATTTTTGCTTTCCCACGGACTCCCTGTTAACCTTTGCTATGTACCTAAACATTTGAAGAGCAAAGCGGCTTTCATTAATAAGAACTACCAGGGGGATATGGCTGATCTAATTGAAGAACCTGATGATGTTGCTTCTCAGTTTCCCTGGTTGAATCAGAATTAAAGGCGGAAATTCTTAATTTAAGAATTTAGCATTCTCAATTTGCTATTGGCAAAGCAACGCGCACAATAGTTTGTTCCTGTGGAATACTCTCAATTTCTAATTCTCCGCCGTGCAGTTCGATTAAGTGTTTAGCAATTAGCAGCCCTAAGCCGGGGCCTTGCTGCGAAGAAAGTTTGCGCTCAAATCGCATATAAGCTCCCATCATCGCAATTTGTTCTACTGTCATTCCCTTGCCGTAGTCAGTTATAAACAGCACAAAAGTGCTATTTTCATACTTACTAGCGACGCGAATCTTACTTCTGGGAGAGGAAAACTTACAGGCATTGTCTATCAGTTCTTCAACAATTTTTTGCAGTTTTTTCTGAGAAATGGAGACAGATGCATCTTGCAGGTCTAATACTAAATCCATTTCTCTACCAGCTTGCTTAGCTTTTTGAGTTGCTGCGTCTATTATGGCGTTTTTAGCGGAATCAGTACGGCTATTTTGTCGTAACGCTTCTATTTGCTCTGAATCGGTTCCAATTAGTTCTAGTTGAGCGTACAGTAAAAAATTCTGAACTAATTTAGCTAAACGTTCCGCAGAGGTACGAATATCACCTGCTATTTCTAGGATTTCTTGCGGTTCTAGGTCGTTGGCTTCATCAATTAGTAATTGCGAACCGCACAAGATTCCATTAAGGGGTGTATGAAGTTCGTGGGGAAGGGTAAGGGTGATATTGGTACGTAAATTATTGAGTTGCTGTTGCGATTGTCGGTTAACTGCTGCCTGTTTTTCCAAACGTGTAGCGATCGCTCTCAATAACTCGCCTCTAGTAAACGGCTTGGCGAGGTAGTCGTCTGCACCCAATTCCATCCCTTGACGCAAATCAGTTTTGGCAGCTTTGGCTGTGAGAAAAATGAAGGGAATTGTCGCCGTCACAGCGTTAGATCGTAGCGCCGTCAAGACACCATAACCGTCGAGTTTTGGCATCCGCGCATCCGAGATAATCAAATCTGGGAGTTGTTCAGTAGCCAACTGCAACCCTATCTGACCATTTTCCGCAGCAAGCGCGTTGTAACCCTCTGCCTTCAGCAACTCCAGAATGTTCTCTCTAATTGATGTCTCGTCTTCAATTACCAAAATTTTTGTCATAACCTAACAGCCGCAGAGCCTGTCGTCGTGATGCCCGCGCTACAGTTTACAATGAATGAGAATTGCTTTAGTAGCTTTGATGATTTTCGCTGTGGAATCAATGTTTGTGTTTAGCATAGTGTGACAACTTACTCTTGCGCGCAAAAGCTGAAAGCCGACTGCTAACTGGTAGCGTGACTGTAAAGTTAGTACCTACTCCCAGTTCACTGTCTACGGTAATCTCTCCAGAGTGCAGCTCCACACATTTTTTTACAATTGCCAATCCAAGTCCAGTTCCGGGGATGTTGCCAACATTTGTGGCTCGATGGAATGACTCAAACAGGCACTGGCGATCTTGCGCTGGAATACCAATGCCTTTATCTTCAACTTGAAAGATTATTCTTCCTTTTTTATGGAAGATTTCTAATTTAACCTCGCTACCTTCCTGCGAATATTTTATAGCGTTTGAAAGCAAATTTGTAAGGATATGGCGCAGCAGCTTCTCATCAAGGTAATAATAGGTATGTTGGCAGCGATTAATAAAGTTAATTGCGTGCTGATTACCTTCGGTTGGCTGTAACTCTCTTACTAATTCTAAACAAAATTGTTCTAGATTCACAGGCGAAGGTTTGAAATATAAACTTCCTGTTTCAGCTTTCCCAATGGTTAGCACATCATCTAGCAGTCTAATCATGCGATTAACAGATGATTGAATGCGATCGTAGTGGACGATTTTTTTCTCTTCAGTCCAGTTGTGGCTGTAATGTTCTAATAATTCAGCAGAAGAGAGGATGGTACTAAGGGGAGTACGGAATTCATGGGAAGTCATAGAAATAAAGCGAGATTTGAGTTTGCCAAGTTCTTTTTCCCGCTCTAGAGATGCTCGCAGTTCTTCTTCTAATATTTTACGTTGGGTAATATCAATGCCTACTGTAACAGCAGCTTGGTTCTGATTGTACTTTTGAGCTACAATTAGATAATTTCGAGTGCTGCCATTAATTTGTGCGATCGCTTCTTGGCAAGTAGTTTGGGCTGGAGATTTAAAAAAATCTTCTATCAATTCAGTAAAGTGGTTGCTGCTGTCAAAACATCCAACTTTCTGACCGATAAATTCTTCTGCTGATAAGTTAAATGATTCTGCTAAATGCTGGTTGACTCCCAAATAATGTAAATCTGAACTAATCCAAGAAACAAATCCTGGTACGGCATCTAAAACAGCTAAAAGTTGGTTTTTTGCTTCTTGCAGCGCTATTCCCATCTGCTTATAAGCTGCCATTGTTATCTCATGCAACTCTGACTGTGCCATCAAAAGTTGATGTACATCCAATAGTTTATAGACACCTGGTGCGGTTTGTACGATAATTGGTTCATAAATTAATTCAGGCGATCGCTTCAAAGATTCCCGCACGGCTGCTGTAATCGAAGAGTAGGAGGGAAAAACTAAGATTTCGGTATGGCTAAATTGATAAAGCGATTCGCTAAAAGGCAAAGCTGGAATTTCACGCAAAGGCCGTTTGGCAACCAATTCCAAGCTGTACCGACGACTGATATATTCAAAAAAGCGTCGTCGGGAAATCATGCCAATAAGCTGATTCCGCTCCATTACAATTAAACCCGGTAGCAGCGGATTTTCCTCAAATAGCTTGATAACGTCTTCTGTGGTGCAATCAAACTCGATACAAGCTTCGTAGAGGTTTAATCCTTGTAATGTTGATTCTAGATTAAGTTTTTTTGCGCTTTGTTCAGATTTCATTGACAAACCTAAAATCATACGGGTATGCACTTAAATGAGGCCGACATCAGTTCAGCTTAGTTAAAGGTTATCAAAAAGGGGTGACACCCCTCATAACGTAAGCACAGATTAATGATGTGCGCTTGGAGGAGAAAGATTTTCATGATTTGTTGAGTGAATTTCAGATAATCCGACTAGAGAAGTTACCATTAAGCAGAATGTTTCCTCTAGCGGTATCCTGCTTAGCCTGATAATTTCATGGTAATAAAAACAATTTTTATTAATTTATTGTAAGTAGTAATTAATCAAAAAATAGTAATGTTTTCATAAAGATTGGATGGCTTATATAAATTTTGTTTTAACAAAGTTGCTAAACTAAGGTAAATTTTAAAAAATGTAATAGTTGTTTCTGTAAAGGTTTTATGAAAACTGATAGCCAGACTGACTTGAATGAAAACTTAGAAGTTGATGACTCGCCGGAAAGTACAGCATCATCGCTAACTCAAGAGCAGTATCAGCGGAAAATGCAGCGGCGCAAAGAAGTTCAAGATGAACGAGTGGCGAAAGCCTCGCAGGAAAAAGGCTTAATAATCGTCAATACGGGGAATGGTAAGGGGAAAACTACTGCTGCTTTGGGGATGGTGCTGCGATCGCTAGGTCATGGCTATCGGGTAGCGATCGTACAATTTATCAAAGGAGCCTGGGAACCCGCAGAGAAGGCTGTGTTTAGCCGCTATTCAGATCAGCTAGAGTTCCATGCAATGGGCGAAGGCTTCACCTGGGAAACCCAAGACAAAGAGCGAGATATCCAGAAAGCGCACGCTGCTTGGGAAACTGGATTAAACTTTATCCGCAACCCTGACTTTAAGTTGGTGTTGTTAGATGAAATTAACGTGGCGCTGAAACTCGGCTTCTTGAGTGTGGAGGAAGTGCTAGCGGGGTTGAAAGAGAAGCCAACCCAGTCTCATGTTATTCTCACAGGTAGAGGTGCGCCAGATGCCCTAATTGAGCGAGCTGACTTAGTAACTGAAATGACTCTCGTCAAGCATCCGTTCCGGGAACAGGGTGTTAAGGCGCAACCGGGAATCGAGTTTTAAAAGTTATGAGTTATGAGTTTTCAATTAATAACTCATAACTCATCATTTTCTTCATCACATATCGTCAACGCCTCTGGTTTGCAGCGTTTGATCTTAACTTTGATTCCCTGAGCTTTCTCCTTGTGAATATCTTCAATATATCCGGGGCAGGCTGCCGCTGCTTGAGCACAGTTATCGAAAGGGCCAAAATAATAGATGCAGCGAGGCTCGGTAGTAGCAATTTCTACCCACCAAGCCATACGAAACCCTTGCACGAAACCTGTCAAGACTTCTCTGACGATGTTGAGAAATGCCATAAAAAGCGATGATAAAACGATTAGGTACTGGATAAACTAGCGGGACACAAGGAGATTATCCGGATGAAGCGATCGCAATTTTGCCCATATGGATACATCTACGCGGGTTCAGCGGTGCGGTTTTCTGATTCTGCCTTAGTTTAATACTAATCTTCTTTGCGATGCCACACATCAGATTCCTCCTGCACTTTTCATAAGGGCCTGGATTAAGGAAATTTTGGGTAGGGTGCTGTTATGCCGCTCAGATAGCCTAGTTAAATTTAGCTGCTTATTCTCATCAATAATATTCGCCATCTGCAAAAAGTTTAAAATAATTGTAGATAGTGACAAGTGATAACATCAGCTATCACAACTAGCCGGTAGCTACTTGTCTGAAAGTACCAAAAAACTGAAACTGCTATGTTTTTAATCGTTATGTATATTGCTAATTAGATGGATCTAATTATTTGTAAAATGGGTATAACAACGCGAACATTAGGCATTAAAACTGTGTCACTGTTTGGTAAAGTTCCAAAAGCCCAAGTCTCACTAAAAGTTTATTTAATAGTATAAAAGTAAGATATGTTTAAATTTAAAAAACTTATAACAAATGAAGATAAGGATTAATCCTAATATTTTATGAATATAGAGTAATAAATAAAAAGTTAAGAATGCGTCTTTAGGAAGGTGATAGGCAGTAGAAAAAACTGCTAGAAGAAGTGAAGAATTTAAGGTAAAAATATGAGTAGCCTCTATTCCTCGATATTAAAAACCAGCAAACATAGGAAAACTGAGATGAATGTAAACGTATTTAGCCAACAGATAGAAGACATACACTTGCGTCTAGCTGATCTGTATGAAGGCGCGATCGCATTGGAACCGTTGCGTCAAACAGAGCTATTGCCGACCGCATTCAAAGAGTTAGGCATCGCGTCGGAAGAGTTGCAAGTAGCTGTAGAGACACTACGCCAGCAGAATGAGGAACTGGCAGGCGTACACCAGGAGTTAGAAGCAGAACGCCAGCGCTACCAAGAACTGTTCGAGTTCGCACCGCAGGGTTACTTAATAACTGATGCAGAAGGAACAATTAGAGAAGCCAACCGCGCTGCTGCGGCGCTGCTCAACGTGTCTCACGAATTTCTGGTAGGCAAACCCCTGACAGTTTTCATCACTCAACAAGAGCGCCGAGACTTCCGCCATCAACTCAACCAACTGTCCGAGCCGCAGCAAGTGCGTGAATGGGAAGTACGCATACAGCCGCGCCATAAAGAGATTTTTGATGCGGCTGTGACAGTGGCTCTGAGTTTCAATAAAAACGGCAATCCAGCAACATTGCGCTGGATGATTCGCGATATCACTGCCAGCAAGCGGGCGAATGGCGTACTAAGAAAGGATGACTACGACAACAAAAGCGATCGCGTCGTGCATCGTTATTCTAGAGGGGAAATTGTCCCCCTCGACCCTCAAAGGCTTTGGCTAGTTTGTCAGGGTTTAGTAAGGTTGACTACGATGGGTGAAAATTGCGAAGAGGTGCTTGTAGGATTAGCTGGCCCCTCAATGCTTTTTGGTTCTTGTTTGACTAATCTGCATACATATCAAGCTACAGCTCTATCGGACGTGGAGCTAGTTACCATTTCTTTAGCAGAAATAGCAGCCTCCCCGACTCTAGCCCAGAGCATTTTACCAAAAATTAATCGACGGCTACAGCAGACAGAATCACTGTTAGCTATTTCTGGACAACGACGATTGCAAGATCGCTTACAGAATTTATTGTTGCTGCTGAAACAGGAAATTGGCGAACCCGTAGCGCAAGGAACTCGTCTGAGTGTTCGCCTGACTCATCAAGACCTTGCCAACGCCTGCGGTGTTACTAGAGTGACAATCACGCGCTTGCTTGGGAAGTTACAGCAAGAAGAAAAGATTGTTTTTGACTCCAAGTATCACATTATTTTGGTAAACAAAGATTCTTAGTCGAATGGCACTAACTTAAGAGCCGTGAAATTTATTTCACCTTTCAAAGCTCAAACCCTTTGAAACGGGTTTAAGTGGATATACAGGAAGCGCAGGGCTGAAGTCAGTGCCATTCAATTTTTAGAGGACGTTTGAAAAGTCATAATCGAGACGCTTAGAGGGTGGAGATCCCCCTTGCATCCCCCTTTTTAAGGGGGACTAAGACTTGATTCTCCCCCCTTTTCTCTAGCGCAGCGGCGCGTTAGCGAGGGGGCTGGGGGGATCAAACTAACTTTTGACACTTCTGGGACATCCTCTTAGCAAGTTGTCAGTTGTCAATAAGCTTAAGTTCGGGGCGTGTGCGTCGCTTAACCAACCTATGACTGCTGATTTTCAATGCCAATAGCGTCAGAGAGGGAAGCTAATCCTTGCTCGTCTAATTTTTGCTGTAGTCCTTCCAGAATGCGACGCACCATCCAAGGGCCTTCGTAAATCCAGCCAGTGTAAACTTGCAGCAGACTAGCACCTGCGATGATTTTTTCCCAAGCGTCTTCAGGGGTGAAAATGCCGCCGACACCGATAATGGGTAATTTACCTTTGGTTTCCTGAGAGATAAAGCGAATCACCTGAGTAGAACGCTGTTTCACTGGTGCGCCGCTGATACCGCCAGCTTCTTCGCTAACTGGTTTACCTGTCGAGGTAACTGTTTTGGTTTTGAGATTATCCCGACTGATGGTGGTGTTAGTGGCAATAATCCCCGCCAAATGGTAGTTTTGAGCTAGTTCGATGACCGAAGCGATCGCTTCCCATTCCAAATCTGGTGCAATCTTCACTAATATAGGTTTTTCTCCCTGATTTTCTTGTTGCAGGGCATCCAAAATCAGACTCAGCTGCTCTTTTGATTGAAGACTTCGTAAACCTGGAGTATTCGGAGAACTTACGTTAACTACAAAGTAATCGCCGCAATCCTTCAAGAGTCGAAAACTACCAAGATAATCAGCCGCAGCAGACTCTAATGGCGTTATCTTAGATTTACCTAGATTAATGCCAAGGGGAATGGGGAATTGGGAATTGGAATGACCAAGAGCTTCTAGCCTAGCTGCCATCGCAGCTGCTCCTTGATTATTAAATCCCATCCGGTTGAGGGCGGCTTTGTCCTCGGCCAAGCGAAACAGGCGAGGACGCGGGTTTCCCGGTTGCGAGTGCAACGTCACAGTGCCGAGTTCCGCAAAGCCAAAGCCGAGATGCTGCCAAATCTTAGCAGCAACGCCATCTTTATCAAATCCAGCTGCCAAACCGACTGGATTAGGGAATTTTAGCCCAAAGAGAGTTTGCTCAAGGCGAGAATCTTGGAGACAGTAGGTTTGCTGGAATTGAGAGAGAATCCAACTACTAGGAGGGCGATGCGATCGCGTTAAGGCACTAAACATCTGTAAAGTTTGCTGATGCAGCCATTCTGGATCGGCTTTCAACCCAGAAAATAAAACCGGACGAATAGCAGCTTGATATATATCCACTTTCTTTAATCCAAAAGCTGGTTACTGGTCAAAAAAATTAAATCTTAAAAATGCTAATTAAAAATGGATAATAACCGGATTTATCTCTTATTTTAAAATTTTAATTCATTAATACCACTTGGTATTATGCCTACAATACTTCAATTTCTCAAACAAACTACTCCTAGAGATGCCATATATCAAGTCTCTACAATTCAAAATCCAAAATTTTTGTACCCAAAATGGTATAAAGGCAGCATCGTAGTTAAATAACATGGGTCATCAGCAAAGTCCAGCAGACTACGAAAATCAAATCGTTGCCTTGGGGCGCGTTCTTCAGACCCTGCGGGAAGAGGAGAATGTTGACGTTCTCATCGAAACCACCCTGAATTATCTTGTCTCAGAATTTGAATATCGCCTAATTTGGATTAGTCTTTACGATAAATTAGATCACCGTTTGTTTGGCAAGGGAGGCATCACCCCTACTGGCGACACCAAATTTCTGAAAAATAAGTTTACTCTCACCCCAGGCGACCTTTTAGAACAGGTAGTGATCCAACAGCGACCAGTGAGTGTGCCGAATTTGAGCGAAGAAGTGCGGGCTGGAGAATGGCGGCGGGCGGCGCAAGAATTTGGGGTTCAGGGAGCGCTTTTTTTCCCCTTGCGCTGCAAAGACCGTTGTTATGGCGTTGTACTGCTGGGGTCACACGTATGGGGTGGTTCTCAAAGCGCTGGCGAAAAAGCCCAGATGTCATTGTTGTTTGGGGGATTAGCCACTGCACTTTATCAGATAGAACTAGATTGGCAGCATTCCTCTACCAAGCGCCCCGACCAACCCCTGTTCCAAGTTATAGACCAGATGGCGCGGTTTCCCACGATGCACCAACGCTTGGAAGCAGTGGTAGCCATGACTCAGCAATTCGTTGCACCAACGCGCACCAGCATCTACTGGTATTCGCCAGAGAGACGCTATTTTTGGCACCGCGTCGGCAATCGCCACACCTCTAAGGGACTAACAAACCCGTTAACCAGTGCCGCTGCTGGCATCACTTTACAAGAAGTTAGCGAATTTTATCAAGCTCTGAATGAAAATAGGTTAATTGCGATTGGTGCTGGCAGAAGCCCTCTGAAAGCGGAAGTGACAGGGCAGTTGCTCTCTAGACTGCGGGCCAGGTCTTTGCTGGCAGCGCCAATCTTGGTGCAGCAAGAACTGGTGGGATTTCTGGCTGTAGAAGGCAATGAAGCCCGGATTTGGGAAGAGGCGGAAAAAAACTATATCCGCGCTGCTGCCCAATTGATCGCCCTGGGAGCGGGCAGTGAGGAGATAGAAACAACACTGGCCTCAACTCAACAGGATGCCCAACTGGTTGCTGAGTGCGCCCGCGCGATCGCAGATAATACTGATGCGGATAAAGCCTTGGATCAGTGCGCTCAGTTGCTGCTGAACCGATTGGGTGTGGAACGTTTTTTGATAGTGCAGGGATTGGGGACTGGGGGCTGGCGACTGGGGGCTGGGAACCAAGAAGGAAAAGAAAGCTTTCCTCAATCCGCCCTATCTTCAAATCCCCAATCATCAAGTCCCTACACAATTGTTTACCAGCGCCAGCCGCTTAACAGAAGACCGTTGACAACAGGCTTAATCCGCCTTACAGATGCCCAGCAGCAGTTATTTGAGCAAAGCGACTCATCTGTGGTAGCGATAGAAGATTGGGAACAAGACCAGCGACTTTTAAGTTGGAAGGAAAGCTTGGGGGTTGTGGGCGTGCGATCGCTTTTAATATGCCCTATTGTGCAAGATGCGGATACTTCTTTTTCCTGTTTTCTAGTTATTTGCCACAGCACCCCCCGAACTTGGAGTCAAACTGAGCGATCCTTAGTAGGCATCGTCAGCCAACAGTTAAGTGTGGCAGTACGCACCTTCAACCTGAGAACCCTCACTAAACTCTCAGAGTCAGCGCAAGTACACCTCCACAACGGTTTGCAAATGCTTTTGTCGGCATCGTCAGACCAAGCACAAAGCGATCGCGCCTTGGTACAATTCCTCTCTGAGATGCTGGAATGTCCCTTAGCTATGCTTGTGGACTGGGAAGACACAACGGAACGCCACAAAACTGGGAAGGTCGCGGCGGCGGTAATGGCTAATCCTCGTTTTGCCCTTTCCCCAGGCCTGTCTGTACCACCAACGGATCTCTTAATTCAGGAAGCCTTAGCTACGGATGGTCTTGTCGAAAAACGCGGCACCCAAATCCCAACTTCTTCTCGGCAATGGCTTAGTAGTCCCGGCATCGGCTGTCTGTTAATTATGGCTCTGCCGGATTTGGCAAAGCAACCGAATTTAGATTTTGGATTGTCGGAAGACGATTCTAATCCAAAATCGAAGATCCAAAATCCCAAATTGGCTGGTTTCATCATACTTGCAGACGATCGGGGGCGCGAGTGGTCTAAGCACTTACTACCAGTTTTGGAAACTCTGGTGCGACAGTTCGCCCGAATTCGCCGCTATAACTTGTTGAGTGCAACTCTACACCAAGAGGTAAGAAACTTAGAACAGCTCAACTGGTATAAACATCGTTGTTTGGAAAGCCTGCATCAGGCTACCACTGACCGTATCAACCGCCTAAATGAACTAGAATCACCTGCTAAGGGGAATCAGCCAGATAAGTCTTTAGTGCGGATGCACTCGACGCAACTGCTGCGGGAATTAGAGAATATCCTGACAGAATTCACGCCACTCCTGCAAGAGGAGCAGTGGCAGCTGCGACAACATCTGACGAGGGTGACGCTAACAAGTGTATTGAAGCGATCGCTTTTGCTCTTAGCACCCCTGTACCATGAACGACAACTCCAAGTGCGTTCTGGGGGTGCTAGTAGCAACCAGGACGTTTATGCTGACCCCCTTAAACTCGAATGTGTCCTCTGCGAAATTCTCAGCGTCGCGGGTCGTCTGGCCCCAGTTGGTAGCCGGATAAATATCAAGACTGAAGTAAAAAGTGCCAACGAGCAAAGTCTTTTCCCATCGTCTGATACCTCTGGTCATGCGGCTCGACCGGGTAGCCTCACCCCGCCTCTACTAGAATTATTAATTACTAATTCCGAAACCTTTAACTTTAAGGTACTCGCAGCGCCCAAATTACCTGCTCTAAAAATTTGCCAACGCTTTGTCCGTTCCTTTGGCGGCAACCTCCAATTCTACCAAATGGAAGGAAACCGCTACTTAACCCGCTTGTTACTGCCAACGACTATCAAATCCTAATTAGGGCGTGCTGAATAACGAGAAAAAAGCGGCGCTAATTAGGTTGGTGAGCGCTGCTTAGCTGGTCAAATGCCAGAAAAACCGGTAAAATCGCTCAAAACCCGTGCATCCCCC
>NZ_JAMPKJ010000074.1 GCF_039962115.1 Funiculus sociatus GB2-C1
TCTGTCCATCATCAAAAGCTATGGCTCGATAAATGAGGAAAAACAAAAACTTATATTATTGTCGGCTTGAATCACTAATCAAGCCTTCTCTGGGTCTTCCATTATTTATTCAGCAAGCCCTAATTACCGGTTAATAAGAGAACCCCACTCCCAACTCTGGTTGGCTGTTCGCGTGGGGTTCTCTTGTTCCGACTTTCTGATTGAAGAACCGCTATATTTAAACTGCTTGCGGCTGAGCTTGGGGTTGGAACTGGAAGAGGGAATATACCACATTTCTGCGGATATCCGTCATCATGTCCAAGAACATTTCATAACCTTCCTGCTTGTACTCAATCAGGGGGTCTTTTTGCCCGTAGCCGCGCAAACCCACCGACTCGCGGAGAGCATCCATTCCTTGCAAGTGTTCCCGCCAGAGGGTATCAATCTGTTGCAAAATAAAGAACCGCTCCGCCTGTCGCATCAAACCGGGCTGAATTTGATCTACATTCGATTCCTTGAGATCGTAGGCTTTTCGCACTTCTTCATGCAAGAAAGTTTTGATTTCCCCTACACCCATATCATCTAGATGAGATGGCTCCAGGTCTGCCAAAAGATTGACAAATTCCTTGACTTTTGCTACCAGACTGTTTAAGTCCCACTCTTCTGAAGGCAATTCTGGGTTGACATAGGCATCCACAATGTCATCCATTGTGCGCTCAGCATACTGGATCACCTGTTCTTTCAAATCCAGACCTTCCAAGACGCGACGACGTTCGGCGTAGATAGCGCGACGCTGGTTATTCATCACCTCGTCGTACTCAAAAACCTGCTTCCGGATGTCGTAGTAGTAGGTTTCGACTTTTTTCTGCGCCCCTTCCAGACTGCGCGTTAGCATTCCGGATTCGATAGGCATATCTTCGTCTACGCGCAACCGATCCATTAATCCTGCCACGCGATCGCCACCAAAAATCCTCAGCAGGTTGTCTTCCAAACTCAAGAAAAACTTCGTTGAGCCTGGGTCGCCCTGACGACCCGCCCGACCGCGCAATTGGTTGTCAATCCGACGCGATTCGTGGCGTTCTGTCCCGATGACGTGCAAACCGCCAAGTTTTATCACCTCTTCATGTTCTGATTCGGTAAGGATGTCGTACTCTTTGCGAATTAAGTTGTAAACCTCCCGCAGCTTTTGGATTACCGGATCGTCAGTCGGTGCCTTTTCGGAAGCAACGGCGATCTTATCCTCCGCCTCCAATTCTGCCAAACTCCGTTCACCATACTGCTGCACGGCAAAATCTACCGCACTTTTCAGCTTTTGTTCTGTCTCCCGCGATAACTGTGTCGGGAAGATTTGCGGGCTAACTTTCCAAGTTTTCACCTTCTTACCCGGAACAAATCCCTGTGCGGGCGCACGTCCAGAAGCCCCTGGAACAGAGCTTAAGGCAAAACTATCTTCTTCTGATGGCTGCACAATCTTGGGCATAAAATATTCTCGCAGCTTCAGACGTGCCATGTAATCGGAATTACCGCCGAGAATGATGTCGGTTCCGCGTCCCGCCATGTTTGTTGCGATCGTCACCTTGCCTTTGCGTCCCGCTTGAGCGACGATTTCCGACTCTCGCTCCACATTTTCCGGTTTCGCATTCAGCAGGTTGTGGGGAACCTCTAGTTCGCTAAGCAAAGTTGACAGCAATTCCGACTTTTCTACGCTGGTCGTTCCCACCAAGATTGGTCGTCCAAGTTTGTGCAGTTCGGCACATTCTTCAGCGATCGCGCGCCATTTTCCTGCCTCTGCCTTGTAGACCACATCTGGCATATCCCGCCGTCCGGGAGCTCTATTGGTGGGAATTTGAGTTACTTCCAGCTTGTAAATTTTCTCAAACTCAGCTTCCTCAGTTTTCGCCGTTCCGGTCATCCCGGCTAGCTTGTCATACAGCAAGAAGAAATTCTGATAGGTAATTGTCGCCAGTGTTTGCGTCTCATTCTGAATTTCCACCCGCTCTTTTGCTTCAATCGCCTGGTGTAATCCATCACTCCAACGACGACCGGGCAACACGCGACCTGTAAACTCGTCCACAATCACTACTTCATTGTCGCGGACGATATAATTTACATCTTTTTTAAACAACTCTTTAGCTTTAATCGCATTGAAGATATAGTGCGCCCAAGGGTCGTTCGGGTCGTACAAATCCTTGACTTCCAGCAACTGTTCGGCTCTGGCAAACCCTTCATCGGTCATCAGTACGTTACGGGCTTTTTCGTCTACCTCGTAATGCCCAACCTTTGAGCCGTCAGTTTCCACTTCTTTTTCCAGAGCAGCCGCGATCGCAGCCGCCTGCATATACTTCTCTGTGGGGCGTTCTACCTGTCCCGAAATAATCAGTGGTGTCCGTGCCTCGTCAATCAATACCGAGTCCACCTCGTCAATGATGCAATAATTTGGCGGACGCTGCACCACATCAACCATTGAGGTTGCCATGTTGTCGCGCAGGTAGTCAAAGCCCAGTTCGCTATTCGTCGCGTAAGTAATATCACAGGCGTAGTTTTTCTGGCGTTCCTGTGGCCCCATCCCAGATTGAATTAACCCTACACTCAAGCCCAAAAACCGATGTATCTGGCCCATCCACTCAGCGTCGCGCCTTGCCAGATAATCGTTAACCGTGACTACGTGAACCCCTCTGCCCGTGAGTGCATTTAGGTAAGCAGGCAGAGTTGACACCAGGGTTTTTCCTTCCCCCGTCTTCATCTCAGCAATTTGACCTTTGTGTAGAACTATGCCACCCAGCATCTGTACATCAAAGTGGCGCATTCCCAAAACTCTTTTACCAGCTTCCCGGACTACAGCAAAGGCTTCTGGGAGCAGTTCATCTAAAGCTTCTTCGCGTTCCCGCGATGTTTTAACTTTTGCTAAGCGCTGTTTAAATTCCGCTGTTTTACCTGTTAGTTGCTCGTCCGACAGCGCCTGGATTTCTTCCTCGAAAAGGTTAACGTCTACAACGTAAGGTTGAAATTTTTTTAACTTGCGTGCGTTAGGATCGCCCAGTATTTTTTTAAACATAGCAGGATAGAGAGAACTTAAGAATTTTAGATTTTGCGGGGCGAAGGAGTTTCTCCGCTGGCGATGATTTTAGATTTTGGATTAAAATCTAAAACCTAAAATTATCGTATCATTTTCGTTCAGGCTGAAACGGTACGGGCATCCCACCCAAGCTAGGGTGAATTTTCCCATTCAGCGGTCAGACTACGGAAGTTATATTTCTCGGCACCGGGATGACAGGTAAGGCAGCTGGAGAGTGTAGTTGGTTGGGGCAGGTTGATGCGGGGATGGAGTGCTTTTAAGTAGCGAGATTCTGTGACCCGATACGGCACTGCTTCTTTTTCTAACTGTGGACGAGAATAAGTACGCAAGTAGTCCCACATGAGTAAAAGTGTGGGAGTGATGATGCGCGGTAGCTTGGTTCCGTAATGCTGCTGCGTCTCTTGCAGCAGATTTTGCCAGGTTTCGCTAGGGAGAACCCCTGGAGGTAGGGCAAGATGGCAGGTGGCACAGTTGTCCAAGTAAAGTTGTTGCCCTAGCTGGAGGCGACCGGAAACCGGGTCAGTTGTCGCTTGTCCCTTGTTTGTTGGCGCTTGAGAGATGTCCGATTGGAAAGCTGCCAAGTTATTAGAACCTACCAACGTTTCAACTTTCATTGACCTCTGTTGAGTATTCACTGACGACTGACTGGTGACATCCCTTGCTTGTGCCAACCCCCAGCCCAAGATAAGACTCCAGACTAAAAGTAGCAAGAATAAAGTAAATAGCGATCGCTTGCGTTTACCGCCTTTCGCTACTTCTTTCCTTAGTTGTTGCCGTTGTGTCGATCTAACTTTTCGTCCCATCCTCACAAAACCCATTCCAAAGCAGCATTAGCAGTCAAAACCCCGCCCACAAGGAGAGCGCATTCCAGAATCGCTTCATTTGCGCCCACCAAATACCGCAAAACTAAAGTTCTTGTACCAACAATCTATGTCCCCAAAACCAGCCGCTTCTAACCAACCAAGTTGATCCTCCAGAGGTGCCATGCGATCATATTCCATACGTTTTTTGGCAGCATTTAGTTCCTCGCCTGAAATACCCATAGCGCCAACTTTGTCAATCCACTGTTGTCGATAAAGTTTCTCTAATTCAGGAGTTGTGCCTAGTACCTGATCCGCGTTGACGAACATCCCCCCTGGACTCAAGGCATCGTAAATTCGCCCAAAAAGACGTTCTTTGTCAAAATCGCATAGATGGTGTATCGATAAGCCGGAGATAACTAAATCATATGGCCCTCCCAAATCAGCCTTAACATAATCGTCAATTACAATTCTGGGAGACTTACCCATACTGCTAAATCGAGACTTAGCTATTTCTAACATCTCACCGGCTAAGTCAATCAGGGTAAATTCTGCTACAGGAAATGCTGCCTGAACCATACCTGAAAAAAGTCCAGTTCCCGCACCCAAATCAAGAACCTTCAGCGGTACTGTACGCTCAATTTGTATGACCTGAACTGCCGTTCCATAAAAGTCATCAAAACATGGAATCAGGGTGCGACGTAACTTATCATAATCTGCTGCGGCAGCATTAAAAGCTTGCTCAATATTCATTTTCTCGCTTACGGGATGGGAACTGAGCGCAGCAGTCGCTCCACAATTGTCTTAGCACGGCGACCGCCAGATGGTATGAGACGGTGGGAAAGAACGTGAGGTGCCAAAAATTTTACATCATCGGGAATAGCATAATCCCGCCCTTCCAGAAAAGCTAGTGCCTGAGCGCCTCGCTGTAAGGCAACTGTACCGCGAGGACTTACACCCAGAGTAATTTCTTCATCTGCCCTTGTTGCCCGCACCAAGTCAAGGATGTACTGTTGCAAAGATATCTCCACCTTCACGCCCTGACATAAACGCCGTAACTCCTGCACATCTTCTAGAGAAATACACGGTTGCAAATCTTCTACTGTCACGCCTTCAGCGAGGCGTTGCAGCATCTGGAGTTCTTCTTGTTCTGTGGGATAGCCTAAGGTTAAGGAAAGAGTAAAGCGATCCATTTGAGCTTCTGGTAAGGGAAACGTACCCTGATACTCAATTGGGTTTTGAGTGGCGATGACAAAAAACGGACTAGGTACAGTGCGAGAAACTCCATCTACGGTAACTTGTCGTTCCTCCATCACTTCTAGCAAAGCAGACTGGGTGCGGGGTGTAGCGCGGTTAATTTCGTCTGCCAGCAGCACATTAGCAAACACTGGCCCTGGCAAAAATTCAAACTCTCTTGAAGCGGGATTCCAGATATTCGTTCCGGTAATATCTGTAGGCAAAAGGTCAGGGGTGCATTGAATTCGCTGAAATTTGCCGTCGATGGAGCGTGCCAGAGATTTTGCCAGTAAAGTTTTGCCAACGCCGGGGACATCTTCGAGCAAAGCATGACCGCCTGAAAGCACCGCTACCAGCACTAAGCGAATGGCATCTGCTTTTCCTACAATAGTACGGCTTAAATTTTGGTTAAGCTGCTCAATACGTTGTCTCATAGTCTTTAATCATTAGTTATTATTCCATTGTCATTAATTTATGGTCTGTTGTCAGTGGTTTTCTTTACTTACCTGAATTGAACCTATTATCATAAGCTTTGAAACAAATTTCACACTAGAAAGTTTAAACCGATTTTAACGAGTTGAAACTTTTCTTTAATAAAATCTGTATTTCAGCCAGTTAAAACTGACTTTAGCTTTTAGCCCAAACTTTAGTTCGTGGCTTTGTTCTAGGACAAAATTGTGTTGCTCATCGTGACTGGTGCAAGATGCGATCGCTTTTTCCGGCTGATAATAACTAATGACTACTCAAAAAAGCTCTTGCAGCTTCACAGTCTGCATGAATTTGGGCTTTGAGGGCTTCTAGAGAAGTAAATTTTTGTTCTGAACGCAAAAACTTTTCTAAGCTCACTGTTAGGGTCTTTCCATATAAATCCCCAGACCAATCTAACAGGTGAACTTCTACTGTGGGAGAAGTTCCTTCTACAGTGGGGCGACAGCCTATATTCATCACACCAATGGCTTCTATAGGCAAGACAGAAGCATCTTTTGCTGTGGTGAGGCTAGTTGCTCGGGTTTCTATATTGGCTTTTGGCGGTGGCTGTGTGACTTGCGAAAGGCTCTCGACTTCGTTATAGACTCTGACACAATACACGCCAAAACGGGGCAAAAACTTTTCTGGAGGCAATTGCAGGTTGGCGGTGGGAAATCGGATGGTTCTGCCGAGTTGCTGCCCTTTTACTACTAATCCTGTGAGGGTGTAGGATCGCCCTAACAGGCGGTTTGCTTGCTCTAAATCTCCTGACTCTAGAGCTTGACGAATGATGGAACTGCTGATACGTTCTCCTTCACAAGTTTGCAAGGGTACGAGGGTGACTGGGATGCCATAGGAGGCTGCGATCGCTTTTAAATCTGCTGCTGTTCCGGCTCTCTTAAACCCGAAACGAAAGTCCTCTCCTACGCTGATGCGACGGGCTTTGAGCTGCTGCACCAAAATCTTTTCTACAAAATCTTCCGGACTCAAGGAAGCTAATTTGCGATCAAATGGCAACAGCACTAACTGTTCTACACCCATTGTCTTGAGTTGTCGCACCTTTTCCGCCAGGGGTGTCAGCAACCCTCGGCGTTGACCAGTAAAAAACTCTCTGGGATGCGGATTGAACGTCACTACCGTTGAGATCAGATGTTCATCTGTTTGCATCCCCGTTTCTGAGGACTGATGAGCATTTTCCCGCAGGCTCAGCCAATGGTGTTGCTCCCGCCGATTTAGGGCCGATTGAGGAAGCGTCAGGGCAGCAGGAGCGCCAGAAACCTCTAAAATTGGTCTGACTACCTGTTGATGCCCACGATGAACTCCGTCAAAGTTTCCCAGAGCAACAGCGGTTGGTGTTATAGCAGTGTTAGGAGAAGAAGTAACCCACACGCTTTACATTTTTACATAATTTTGTAATTAGTCAGTAGCCAATTTCTAATTGACTATTGACCATGAATTGTTTCAGGCTGAGACACCTGCCTCTTTTTGAGCGATCGCATTCTGCACAGTAGGGGGCGCTACCTGAATTGACAACCCTTCTCTAGCCATGATCGCATCGGGAAACTGTTGAGCTACTAACTCGCCAGTGCGATCAAGAAAATCATCATTGTGTAGGGGATCGTGATGGAAAATCACCAGTTTTTTCACATTAGCTGCCCGCGCCACTTTCACCGCTTCCTGCCATGTGGAATGTCCCCAGCCGACTTTAGAGGATGTTGGCGAGGAGTATTCCTCATCGGTGTAGGTGGCATCATAAATCAGGACATCTGCATTCCGCGCCAGCCACAAAACTTTTTCATCTAGACCGTCTGACAAATGTTCTGTATCCGTAACATAGGCAACCGCACAGCCCCGCCAGTTAACGCGATAACCCACAGCTTCCCCTGGATGGTTCAGGAGCGCATTCTCAACCGTAATTTCACCAATCTCCACCTTTTGACCTACTGGCAGATCGTAGAATTTTAAATCTGCTCCCATGATCTGCAAAGGTACGGGAAAATTTGGGTGGTGCATTTGGTCGCTCAGGCGCTGCTCCAGCGTCGAGCCATTGGGAGCAATCGTTCCGTGAATGTGGAAGCGATTCCCTTTGATAAAAGCAGGGACGAAGAAGGGAAACCCCTGAATGTGATCCCAATGGGAGTGAGTGAAAAACATATAAGCTTCCACTGGCATTTGGGACAGGAGCGATTGCCCCAAAACTCGTAGACCAGTGCCGCCATCAAAAATCAGGCGTTCACCACCCACGCGCATCTCCACACAAGGTGTATTGCCGCCATACCGGACTGTCTCCGGCCCCGGACAGGCAATACTTCCTCTAACGCCCCAAAAGTGAATTGTGAATAGGTTTTGTATGCTAGACATGGGTGTTCCCTGTAGGGTTCCGATTGCGATCCATCAGTAAGGTTTTCGGTTCTGCATATAGTTTGTGCCATCCAGGTGAGCGATCGCGTGGAAATGCCCTGCTCTGTTTAGCCCAAGCGCTAGGTCGAACCGTGGTTGGCAAGCTATACCAAATGGTATAACTTCTACTGACATACTAAAAAGTGCTTTGGTAGACGACCCTATGCTTAAATTTAAGTATGAATCACAACTGCTCACTGGCATGATTGCAGGTGCCGATAGACCAAGCGTTTCTTGGGGAAACTTTTTTGACGCTACTGCCTCTTCTGGGACGCACGTCCGAATGAGGACTCTAGCTCTTGGTATTAATTTAAAAAGCTTAGCAGTTTAGTCGCCAAAACGTCTGCCATTTAGTGCAATATAAACTTGTGATTTGGCTCACTCTCAAAACTTATATAACCCGCTACAGCATAAAATCTGCTTTGTGTTTGGACTCGCTCTGCACACCTGTATTTCAACATTAACATCGGCAGTAGGCTATATGGAGCCTTGACAAGGATATTATCGAGTCTAGGCTATAGTCTATCGCGTATTTGAGTGACACTGTTTGACAATCAAAGGGAGTGAGGAGGAGCGGAGGCGATTGGATCGGTATTTTGCCCGTTGCTTTGCCTTGTGGAACCCAAGAATGCAACTGTGTCGTCTTCCTCTTCCCGAATACCTCTTTTCCCGATCTATTCGATGCCTTACCCCTACAAATTTAGGTAATTTCCCAAATATTTACTCAAAGAGCCAAGCGATCGCTCTTTAACCTCCCAGAAGGGGCAATGAACTTGCTTTTGTAAATATATACTGCTCAAGCGCGATCGCTCATCAGTAGTTTTCTGCTAAGTGTTGATTTCTAACCAGTCTAGCCTCTGCGGGGAAATACTGCGTCAAATTTTAGCAACCTCATTTACTACCATGTTTTTCGGTAAATACCCGAATAAATATGGGCTTCGGTTACTTATTGGCTAACGATTTCCTTATTGACAAATTCAAGAATATCAAATACACGCCAGCTTACTAAATAGGTTGTCAACCGTAGGATTGGCTATTATAGCCTGTTGCCGGAGAAACACCTGCCTGACAAATGAAAAAAATATTCCCCAACTCTTGCAAGGATTGCTTGAGAACTTTTTGTGTCTTTTAACTGTCTAATTTATATTTAAGGCTACTCATAATCGGAATATACTTAAAATTGCCTAAGCCAGACCCTGTTACTGATTTCGTTTACGTATTTATGCTGATATTGAATTTATAGTTAATAAGTAATACTTACAATAATTAATTATAAATATTTTCTATTAAAAGTTTTTGCTTGGCTCAGAACCCTTTTCCCGCAGGACTTTTGGTGGTTCGTCCATAAGTACAGGTCAGGCTATAACCGATAAATATCAGATATATTTATGAATATGTATCAGTAAATTACACAGTATTTTAATCAAAACTTCAGAGTAAATGAAGATACAGAAAAGATTGCGTTTTAGTAATAGACACTAAACTAAACAGTGGATATAGTAGAAATTGAAGCAGCTAGGTAAACATTAGCTTTGATTAAAAAAAAGCTAAGCTACAAGTTCCAATTATTAAAATCAGGGTTAACCTTCCTGCTATCTACAACCCAGCATGGAAGTGAAATATCAAGCTTCCCCTAGCGCAACTTCAATACACGCTCAAACAGACTCAGGTTTTAATTACAATGACACGGTTATTTTCGACATTAATTGGACATTCCTTGCTGGCTGCTGGTGTTGCTGTTGTATCTTCTGCCTTAACCGCCACACAAGCGCAAGCCATTCAGTTTGGATTTAGCAACATTACTCACAATAACGCCATGAACGAGGCAACTGGGGAATCCCAGTTGTTTGTAGATGTTACCGACGCTAGCGGTGGAGAGACTCTTTCCGCTACTCAGGTTTTGTTTAAGTTCAGCAACATCGGAACGCAACTATCTTCGATCACCCAACTTTACTGGGATGACTCCAGCGTTTTGAAGAACATAATCTCAATTACCGATAGCGGCAGCGGAGTGTCGTTTTCTGAGGCGAACAAAGGTAATCTACCGGGCGGGAATACTGTCAAGTTTTCAGAAGATTTCGTAGTGGATGCTAACCAGCCAACGTCACAGATGGGTGTGAATCCTGGAGAATGGGTTAGTATCCTGTTTAATTTAGATCCAGGCAAAACGTTAAGCAATGTCTTTAGCGATTTGACAAGCGGTGCGCTGCGCCTGGGTTTCCACGTCCAAGCCTTTGGTAATGAGGGAAGTGAAGCCTTTGTGAATAATCCGGTTGCGATCGCCCCCAAACCAACTCCAACTCCAGTTCCAACTCCAACTCCAACTCCCGTACCAACTCCCGTACCAACTCCCGTACCAACTCCAGGCGGTACTACTGGCGTTGACTATAGCAATGGCGGTAGCGGAGTTGACTACAGTAACGGTGGTGACACAGATGGTGACACAGGTGGTAACACAGGTGGTAACACAGGTGGTAACACAGGCGGAACCAAGGAAGTTCCTGAACCGAATACAATGAGTGCCATCTTACTGACAGGTTTAGTAACCTGGGGTTTCGGCAAAAGTCGCAAAGGTATCAAAAAGTAGTCTCAAAGGCTATTTAAAGGACAGTTTTTTCTCCTGTAGAGATACGTATTACTTAAAACGCCTCTCACTTCTTAAGGAAGTGAGAGGCGTTTTTTTAAGGGATTTAATTTTGACAGGGAAAAGTTAATGTACTTGGATAGACTAGGATTAACAAATATTAATGAATATTTAAGGACAAAATGGCTGCTAACGTGGAAATTTATACCTGGAGCAGATGCCCATTCTGCATCCGCGCCAAGGCTTTGCTAGATGAAAAGGGCGTTGAGTATACAGAGTATTGTATCGATGGGGACGAGGCAGCGCGATCGCAAATGGCAAAACGAGCTAATGGGCGGAGTTCAGTACCTCAGGTTTTCATCAACAATCAGCACATCGGTGGGTGCGATGATACCTATGACCTAGAGGCTCAAGGTAAACTTGATCAACTCCTGCAATAAGAAGTCATTGGTCTGTGAAGAGTGGGGAAGTTGAAACGTTCCAACTTTCTTTCCTCTTCACACGTCTACGGACAATCGACAATGAACAAAAAGCCGCTAGCTGATATCTAAAATGAAATTTGCATTTATCATTGACCCCATCGAACGGCTAGATCCTGGTCACGATAGCAGCGTGGCGCTGATGGAAGCCGCGCAAGTACTTGGTCATGAGGTTTGGATAACTCAGGCTAATTTATTGAGTGTGGTGGATGGCAAGGCTTGGGCGGTGCTGGAGCCTGTGCAACTGACACCAGTGCATCTGGTGAACGGGCTGTGGGTGGCAGATCCGGTGTGGTTTGCTGTGGGCGATCGCACGCTCTCTCCCCTTGAGTCAATGGATGCGGTTTTCATGCGGACTGACCCGCCAGTGACGGTTCCTTACCTCTACGCGACGTACATTCTGGACTATATCGATCCTGCTAAAACGTTGGTTATCAATGCCCCCAAAGGGCTGAGAGAAGCAAATGAAAAGATGTATGCACTCCAGTTTACAGAGGCAATTCCAGAAACGATTGTCAGTGCCGATAAAGGGGTAATTCGCGAATTTCTGGAAGCAAAAGGGACAGCTGTATTAAAGCCGCTGGGTGGGAAAGCGGGAGAAGGGATATTATTTTTAGATGCGAGCGATCGCAATTTTAATTCCCTAATTGAACTGAGTACCCTTCAGGGACGAGTTCCCGTCATGGTACAAACCTATTTACCTGCCGCTAAAGAGGGAGATAAGCGAATTATCTTACTCAATGGCGAACCAATTGGGGCGTTAAATCGCATTCCCACAGGTAAAGAATTTCGGGGTAATATGGCAGTCGGTGGTAGAGTCGCTGAGACGGAAATTACCGAACGAGAGCGGGAAATTTGCACCCAACTAGCGCCCACATTACAACGGGATGGCTTAATTTTTGTTGGTATTGATGTAATTGGCGGCTACCTTACTGAAGTTAACGTTACCAGTCCCACTGGTATCCGGGAAGCCGACCGACTAAATGGCACTCGTTTAGGTCATCAAGTGGTTGAATGGGTGGAAAAGTTTAAATCGGCAATAGCATGACACTCAGCAATGTTAACGTAGCCGTTGTAGGCACGGGATTTGGTCAGAAAATCCACATTCCCGGATTTCAGGCACATCCGCGCACTCAGGTAGTGGCAGTTTATCACCGGGATCTGGAGAAAGCAAAAGCGATCGCTTCTGCCCATAACATTCCTCACGCTGGCGACAACCTAGAACAAATCGTTACCCTGTCGGATGTTGATGCTGTCAGTATCTCAACGCCGCCATTTTTGCACCACGAAATGGCAAAGACTGTGTTGCAAGCTGGGAAGCATTTATTATTGGAAAAACCGACAGCTTTATCAGCATCCCAAGCGCGAGAACTGCACAATATGGCGATCGATGTTGGCGCGATCGCTACAATGGATTTTGAATTTCGCTTTGTCCCCGCATGGCAAAAATTTGCTCAATTATTGGCAGAAGGGTATGTAGGAGAAAAGCGCCTGATTAAAATAGATTGGTTGGTGTCGAGTCGCGCTGATGCCTCACGCCCTTGGAACTGGTATGCTCGGAAAGACCAAGGCGGCGGTGCTTTGGGGGCAGTTGGTTCTCACGCTTTTGATTATATTAGTTGGTTGTTTGCACCCGTGCAGCGACTATGCGCCCAGTTGATTACGGGAATTCCCTTTCGTCCAGTTCCAGAGACGGGGGAAATGAAGGCTGTGGATGCTGATGATACTTGTACGTTGATGCTGCTTTTGGCGGATGGTACGCCGTGCCAAGTTTGTATCAGTTCCGTAGTTTATGCAAGCCGAACCCACTGGATAGAAGTATATGGCGATCGCGGGACGTTAGTCTTGGGCAGCGACAATCAAAAAGATTACGTTCATGGTTTTCGCCTCTGGGGTGCAGGCGTGGGTAAATCCCTAGCTGAGATAGAAATTCCTAATCATTTGCTGTTTCCCCAAAATTACACTGATGGGCGTTTGGCACCATTTATCAGAGTTGTAGACAACTGGGTGAAAGGAATTGACGCCGGAAAAGCAGTCACGCCATCGCTGCGAGAAGGGGTTTATTCTCAACTATTAATGGATTTAACCCATCAATCCCATGAAACAGGTTGCTGGGTGGATGTACCGAATTTTGAGAAGTTCCTGGCTAATCGTTAATTGCCACGCTACTCCGAACTTGTTATCAAAAATGATCGGACATCCAAGGTTCCGAACCCGCAAATATTTGCGTTGCTGCGGCGATTGCATCAGCAGTTGCTTCAATTTGCCCAATTGTTTGCAGTTGATGAGGTGTAAACAAACCTGTGAATAAAGGCGATAATCCACGCACATCTAAGCGTAATTCTCCCCTCCCGCCTTTAGTTACTTCACCGCGACCTCCGGAAACTGCTAAGATAAACTTCCCATTATTATCGGGTAGAATGTTATCCTGAATTTCCAAATGCAATTCGGCTTCTACACCCGCCGGATAGCCGCGTAATGAAAGGGCTTTTGGCACATTAATTACTCGCACAAGCCATCTTTCTAAAGCAGTAATTTTGTAAGTTTGCTCTGAAAGTAAACCTAAAAAAGGGTCGATGGCCATACCCCGCCAAATAACATTCTCTGCTAAAGAACGGTGATCGGCGAAGAAAGTCCACAGACGGCGTGCTGCTGCTGGTGTTATTGCCACCATGTCTCTAATTAGTAGGTTGTAGCCTTTGTCTCCCCACTTTTGGCTAAAAATAATGTAACCTTGTGGTTTATCTTCAGCACCAATTAGATAGGCGTGAATTGTTTCTTCCTTGGACTCGATTATTCCTTTCCAAATTGCCTGATTTCGATCTAGATTGCCACTGGATGCGATCGCTCGTTGGCGGTATAATTCGTGAAAAACTTCGTGCTGAGTTGCTGCTACTGGAAAAATGGGCAGACTGCGATCTTTTAGCAGAATACTGTCTACTGGCACCGACAAACGGCAATAGTTCCCCGCCTGTTCGTAACCAACTTTCCGATAGAGCGCACTTGTAGAGGCGTAGAGTGTTGATATAGGAACACCTGCTTCATAAAGCTGCTTGACAAGTTCTGTCATCATTGCCGCCGCTACGCCTGTTCCTCGATGTTCGGGAGCAATGCCAACAGATGCGATTCCTGCTATCGGTACACTAGAGCCACCGAACCATTGTCCCATGTGAAGGATGGCTAATCCTCCAGCTACTCGTCCATCTTTGCGGATTACCCGAAAGTTGTCTAAGCCGATAAGATTGGCATAATATTGATCGTCGCTGGGTGGAGCATTGAAGCACTGACACAGTAATGCCAAAAGTTGTTGACTTTCGTCAGAGTTGGAAAAGGTGCCAAATTCAATATTATGTGTCATCTAAATTTGGTAATTGGTAATTTGCGTTTTTAGTGTTAGCTATAAGACTGTATTTTGCGTGTATTGCCTACCTTACAAAACTGCAATCAGTATTTATAAATTACTGAAGCGATCGCGCGATCGCTTCCCTTAACCAGTTCATCCAAGCGGGTGAGAGCAATTCACCTTACTGGTTCATCCATTAGGAGGTATTTTTTCTAAAAGCGTTGCTTCTAAAATCTTTGATAGCGCATTCCCGGCAATTGCGATACTAACCCAAGTAATTCTAGTTGCAACAGCGCACTAGATACAGATCCTGGCGTTAAACCAGCCTGCTGCACAATTAAATCAAACGGTGCAGGTTCAAGGGAAATAACTTGAAAAACTTGTTTGAGTTCTGGTTCCAAATCCGGCAAGGGAGATTGATTAAATAACTCTAATTGCTGCACCGAATCGAGTTGTGGAATTGCTCCTAACATTTCTAACAAATGTGCTTCATCAAGAAACGACATAGCTCCCTTATTAAGCAATCTCAGACAACCCATTGACTGCTGATCATCTAATCTTGCAGGCAAAGCATAGACATCTCTACAAAACTCATTAGCATAGTCGGCAGTAATCAAAGCACCGGATCTTGTAGGCGCTTCCATCACCATAATTGCTCGACTCAAACCAGCAATAATTCGATTGCGTGGGGGAAAATGTTCCCGTGTTGGTGGCGTATCTGCTGGATACTCACTTAAGGCTAATCCGTGATGCAAAATCTGTTCGTATAAAGATTTATTGTTCCTGGGATAAACTACATTCACGCCAGTGCCTAAAACTGCCAGCGTTCGTCCTCCAGCTTCTATACAGGCGCGATGTGCTTCTGTGTCAATTCCATCTGCCATACCAGAAACAATTGTGAAACCATTTTTTGCCAGCACTGTACTGATTTTGCGAGTCCAACGCTTTCCATACTCGGAGGGTTTGCGAGTCCCGACAATGCCAACCATCGGCGTAATGCCTTGATTTTCCAGAAGTTGGACTTTGCCGCGATAGTACAGCACTGGCGGCGGGGTAGGAGTCTCTAGGAGTAAGCGGGGATAATCTGTATCAGCTGGTGTCCAGAAACAGGGATTTTTTGCCGAGTGTTGCTCTAATAATTGTCGCGGATTAAGGCGCGATCGCTTCTCTACCACCACCTCAATTGTCTGACGCCCAAACCCCTCTACCTCTCGCAAGGCACTGGGACTGGCAAGCCATGCTTCCGAGAGTGTGCCAAAATGCTTTTGCAAGCGTCCAAGCAAAATTGGCCCGATTTTAGGAATTTGCGACCATGCCAGCCAAAAGGCGCGTTCTTCTACCAATTACCTACCCTCGTCGCCATTCAGATTCCAGCATACTCATCAGATCAAGCCTCCAGTAGTTGCCACCTACTTTCGCAGATTCGCGTCGGTAGCTTTGTTTCTCAAAATATTCTCGTTCCCAAACTCAGCCTGGGAACGAGAAATAATATCAAGTCGCTGAACGCTGTTGTTTCAAATAAGCAAAAACCGACTTGTCGCCAATATCATCAGGAATTTCTTGAACAGTTTTTCGCAGAGCGAACACGATAAATAGCACTGCCCAAACTCCTAATAATTTCTGTTCTACTGAAACTGGTAAAACGCCAGCTAGATGTCCTAGTAATAGGACTGGAACTAAAGGCGTGAGAATTTTTGTTTCCAACCGGTGAAAGCAAAAACCTTCTTTAAAATAAATCCCCGTCAACGATACAAAGGTAAAGCCAATCCCGAAAAGTGTAACTGGGTTATTGTATACAGTTAAAGCCAGAGGTTCGGTACTTTGGAGTGCTAAAAACGTTGCCGATACCGCACCAATTACCCAAAAAGCTTGCAATAGTCGGTGCAGTGGTTCCAGGTAAATATGAATGGTAACTAAGCTGACACCCAATGCCAAACAAAAACAAGCATATAACGGAGTTAGTAAGGACAATTGGACTGTATTTGTTCCTAATACTAACCAGCTACCCAAGGCAAAGCTTAAAGCTGCTACCATTAATCCGGCGCGATAAATTATTACACCAGTGCGATCGCTTCCGGTTAACGTAAACTCTCCAAACTGCCCTTGATAAACTACTGGTTCTAACTGAGCATCACTCTGAGTCATACTTTGCTTTCCTTTATTGCTGTTTAATTATGTCTACTTACTTAAGATAACTTTTACTACATCTCCCCAGTTTAGTTGCAGTTGCTGCTGAGCATTACCACAATTAACAGCAATTTCTACCCAACCATGAGAACCAACTAAAGCAACCAGATTTCCAGGGGGGCTGTCATGGTAAGTTGTTGTACCTAGGATGGTATATTCATCTACCTCAACAAACCAAGATTTTTCTTGCACTAGAGTACCGGGAATATTGGTAATTAAGTTGCCGAAGCGATCGCTATACTGAATGCAACCCAATACACCCGCCTCTGTAACGCTGTATTCAGGTATTGGCAACTGCACTAGAGTTTCGGGATTAATTGCTGTTCCCAGTTTTTCTAGGGGAACGCCGCTGGCAAGATGGGCGCCTGCTGGGGCAAAAATATCTCGTCCGTGAAAGGTGGTGCTGGGTTCTCTCGTGCGCCAATAACTAGGGTTAGTGAGTTCGATAGCTGTAACGTCGCTAGGGATGATAATGCCACTAAATATCCCGTTATCTGGCCCCACCAGGAAGCTGTCGCCGAATTGAATAGCGATCGCTCTGCGATTACTCCCCACCCCCGGATCGACTACAGCAATATGCACCGTCCCTGGTGGGAAATATGGGTAAGCACTCATCAGACAAAACCTTGCTGCGGCGATGTTCTGAGGTGGAATGTCGTGCGTCAGATCCACCACATTCAGCGTTGGGTTGACTTGGGCAATTACACCCTTCATCACCCCCACATACACATCACTCAACCCAAAATCAGTGAGAAGGGTGAGAATTTTGGTTTTGTGCATCTGCGATCGCTGGCGCTTGTAGGAGCCAACTTATAACCCTAGCTAGATATTTGTGAATTTTCGGTAACAAAGGCTACCGTTTACCCTAGTGTAGGCTATATTAAAAAGGTAAGAGATACCTCAAGTCGAGCCAAAAGAATGTCCATTATGAGCGGAAGACGTCAAGATAACCGGAAAAATGCAGCGGCGGCTCATCGGGAGAACATCCAAAAAAGCTTGCAGCATCGTTTAGAAGTCGCTAGAGCAAAAGGTGACGAAGCCTTGGTTCGTCAGTTGGAAGCAGAAGCCAACTACTTCAACTAAGCCTGATAGCATCAGCGCAGTGATAATTTGCCATTTTGGGAGGTGTAGTGGGGTGTAACCGTCACGAAACCCATCCCATACACCTTGCTAAAAAACTCAAAGGGGGATGCCGTAATGCGGCATCCCCCTTTGGCTTTTGCCTCTTGCCTTCTTACCGTCCGCCCACAACTACATTTTTGATTCGCAGATGGGGGCCACCAACGCTTACAGGAAGCGGCATTTGTCCACCTTTACCGCAACCGCCGCTAACATAAATTGAGTCGTTACCAATTGCCTCAATATCTTTGAGAGTTTGGAAAACATTACCCGTGAGAGTGACATCGTTAACTTTTTCAGCTAACTTGCCATTGCGAATCATGTAACCTTCCGCAGCAGCAAAGGTGAACATCTCGCCGTTAGTTTGTCCGCCTAGCATCCGCACTGCATAAACACCTTCCTCAATATCCTTAATCATGTCTTGGAAGGAGTGTTCTCCCGTTTCAATGCCAGTGTTAGTCATCCGCACAATGGGGGGATAAGTAGCATTGAGCGCTCTTGCATTGCCTGTGGGAGCTTCTTGCATTTTGCCAGCAGTTTCGCGGTTATGGAGGCGCTGGGTGAGGATACCGTCTTTAATTAGATATTTGCGCTGAGCCGGAACACCTTCATCGTCATACTTGAGAGAACCGGGTAAACCGGGCATGGTAGCATCATCTACTACATTCAACTGCTTAATAGCTAAAGGTTTGCCCAGAGCAAGTAATTCTTGCATTTTGGGATTTTCGTAGATACCATCAGCTTCGGAAAGATGTCCAAAGGCTTCGTGAATGAAGACTCCAGCTAGATAGGGGTCGAGAACTACAGTATATTGTCCCCCTTTAACGGATTTTGCTTCTAACTGCCCGACAGCGCGTTTGGCGGCACCTAGTACGCGGTCTTCAATTCCTTCGAGAATGTTATAGTCCGTGCGGGAGTGGACGGACTCGAAACCTTGGCGGGGAACGGAACCTTCTTCGCGGGCGATCGCGCCAAATCTACCGGACACATCCAGTCTTTCTTGGGCGATGCAGGTGCCGAGGGAATTGACAAAATAGGTAGTGCCGAAGCGATCGCTCATACTCACCATCGTTGTCTGAATTCGCGGGTCGAAATCCAGCAGCAATTGGTTGTATTTCGCCAAATTACGGCGCTTTTCTTCCAGAGTCACCCCACGCGGATCGCGCCCTAACTGAACCGCCACATAATCTTGAATTGGCTCAACTGGGGCTAACATAGTAGTTTCTTTACCGACCAGATGCGCTTGAGAAACAGCCTCGGCTATCCGGTCATTCAACTGGGCTAAACCATTGAAAGTAACAAAGCTCCAGCCGCCCTTGTGACAGGCGCGAATGCCACCAGCGAGAGTAAAATTGCGATCCACAGCATCCAATTGGGGGCCGCGAAAGGAAATTGAGGTTGACTCACTCTGCTCTAAGCGAATTTCTAGATAGTCTACGCGATCGCGGTAAGGTGCGATCGCCTCCTGCAACTGATCCTGCATTGATGTTGTCATTTTTAATTTTTTTAATTCCTAATAGGGATTCTAGGCGAATATCACAGTAGGCTGCTTGTGTTTCGTTTCCTTTAGTTTCTACCTTATTCTTATTTCGCTGATGTTATAAATCTTCAAAGCGAGGCGATGGGAGCGAATCCTATCGAAAGCTTCACTCGCAGAGGGAACGAGTAACGTAAAAGGCATGATAGCTTGGTGCAAACCAATCCAAAATCGAAAATCCAAAATGTCCCAACCTCGGTTATGGCGATACCTAGCCACCGTCGCTGTACTCGCGGCTATCTACTTTGTTACCGGAAAAATAGTTTTTTCTATTCCCAGCATATCGACAGCTGCGGCACCGTTGTTTCCACCGGCAGGGATTAGCCAAGCGGCACTTTTTTTATTTGGTCGAGGTATATGGCCTGGAGTGGCGCTGGGCGATTTCTTTATTTCGCTTGGGGGGGGACAACCGTGGTATATGGCTTTGGGAATGGCATTTATCCCCAGTTTGCAAGCGATCGCTGGTGCTACACTGCTTCGTCGCATGGGCTTGCATCCCTCACTTGAGAGTCTGCGAGATGTTTTAGCATTAGTGGCGCTATCCGCGCTTTTGCCCACAATAATTGGCCCCACTTTGGGTGTCACCATCCTCTGCTGGAGCGGGTTTGAGACTTGGAGCAAGTTTGCCGCGATTTGGTGGACTTGGTGGGTAGGAAACGCGATGGGAGTGTTAATCCTAGCACCTGTAGTATTGACCTGGTTTAGGGGCGAACAACGCCGAGTGCGATCGCGCTGGCATCAAATAACCTTACAGCCCCGACGAGTTATTGAGGCAGTAGTATTGTGTTTGATGTTGCTGGGTATATCCTGGGCAGTATTCGGATCGTCTACCAAAATCGTGAGCGATCGCTACCCAATTGAGTACCTACCCTTACCTTTAGTCATTTGGGCTGCCTTCCGTTTTGGTCAACGCGGCACCGTATTGGCAACCCTGTTCGTCTCTAGTATCGCCATCTGGGGAGCCTCCAAAGGCAGCGGCCCCTTTATTGGACAGACAGATAATATCAACCAGGCGATCCTGGCTCTGCAAACCTTCATGGGGGTTGAAGCCATTACTACCCTCGTTCTGGCGGCAACAGTTACAGAACGCAAACAAACTGAGATTTTTCTGCGCCAGAGCGAGGCGAGTTTAGCCAATGCCCAACGCATCGCCCATCTAGGCAGCTGGGATTTGGATCTGGTTAGACAACAATTGCACTGGTCGGATGAACATTATCGCATCTTGGGTTTTTCCCCAAAAGCCTTTGAGCCTACAGTGGAAATCTTCTTAAATTCAGTTCACCCAGACGACCAACAAAGGATCAAAGAGCTGCTAGACGCGGCATCGTTTCATAACCAGCCTTTCAGCACTGACTTCCGAATTATTCTACCCGATAATCAAGAGCGCATCGTCCAGGGAAGTTGTGAGACTATTCAGGAGCCATCAGGTAGGATAATTCGCCTGATCGGTACGATTCAAGACATCAGCAAGCAAAAAAGGATTGAGAAAGCGCTGCTGGAATCTGAAGCACAATTGCTCGAACTTGCCCACAACCTCGATCAGAAAGTGACAGAGAGGACGCTGGAGTTAGAACAAAAAAATGAAGAATTAGCGCGATCGCTATTTTTAATTCAACAAACCCAGCAGCAATTAATTCAATCCGAAAAAATGTCAAGTTTGGGGGAGTTGGTAGGCGGTATCGCTCACGAAATTAATAACCCGATTAACTTCATCTACGGCAATATCATCCATACCAGCAACTATGCCCAAAACCTGATTGACGTTTTAAACCTTTACCAAAAATACTATCCCACACCAGAAAAAGCAATTCAAGCTGTAAGCGACACAGTTGAGCTGGACTTTATAATCGACGATCTCCCTAAAGTTTTGTCCTCTATGCACAACGGTGCCGAACGTATCCGTCAAATTGTTATTTCTTTACGCAACTTCTCCCGACTCGATGAATCGGAAATGAAGCCAGTAAATATCCATGAAGGAATAGATAGTACCTTGCTGATTTTACAGCGTCGTTTCAAAGGTCGTCCAGGGCATCCAGACATTGAAGTAATTAAAGAGTATGGGAAATTGCCCCTAGTTGAATGTTATCCCGGAGAACTGAATCAGGTATTTTTAAACATACTTAATAATGCCATTGATGCCTTAGAGCAAAGAATGAAAGACGAAGGGAAAATGTTTATTAATGAAAATTACACTAATTCAGTTTTTACGCTTGAAGCTTATGTTTTGAGCATTAGTACCCAACTTTTAGATAATAATCGGGTGCAAATTCAAATATCAGATAATGGAATAGGTATAAAAGAAACGGCAATAAACAAAATATTCGACCCATTTTTTACAACAAAAGAAGTTGGTAAAGGCACAGGATTAGGTTTGTCTATTTGCTATCAAATAATTGTAGAAAAGCACAAAGGACAACTGAAATGTTTATCTGGGTCTGGTTGGACAACATTTGAGATAAACATTCCTCTGCGGCAGTGTGGTCAACTTTGAGCCAGTGGCTATACTGGGGAAAAGCAAAATGCCTGACGACTAAAGTCAAAGGCGAACAAACAAAGCCTGCTCACGTCAAGCTTTGCTGGTATAGCCCCAGGATAAGAGCCTGTGGGAATATTATCGATTAGCCAAGGAGAGAAAAAGCGCCTATGAAATTTGAACTAATTAACTGGATGGTCAATATAGCGCGTGTTTTGCGTCTCAATAGCCGCTGGATGACTTGGAATCTATTTTTGGCATTTATTCCTTTGGCTTTGAGTGTTTGGCTATTTCGCAGCAACCAAAAGCGATCTCTTATCTGGTGGGCGGGATTGTGCGTTTTTGTGGCTTTTTTGCCCAATGCTCCCTATCTATTGACGGATATTATTCACCTAATTCAGGATATTCGCGCTATCAACTCGGTGTGGATGATTACTCTGATTCTGATTCCCCAGTATTTGCTAGTTATCCTAGCTGGGTTTGAAGCTTACGTTTTATCGATAATTAACCTGGGTTACTACTTACAACGGCAAGGTTTAGGTAAATATATTCTTGCAGTTGAATTGACGTTGCACGGTCTAAGCGCCGTGGGCATCTTTTTAGGAAGATTCCTCCGCTTCAACAGTTGGGACTTGATTACCCAACCAGATGCCTTATTGACAAGCGTAGTCGATGATTTAGTAGGCAAATGGCCGTTGCTGGTTATGTTTATCACCTTTGGGGTGGTGACTTTGTTGTACTGGCTGATGAAGCAAGTGAGTTTGGGGATAATTTGGCGATCGCGATCGCCAAGGGAGTCGAAAGTTAGCAGTTATCAGTAACTGGCTTAAATTTCCTCAGCAGCAAAGAGGCGAACTGCGCGAACTAAATCCGGTGGCGTGCCAATATCCAAATATGTACCCTCTGGAAACGCCTCTGCTTCTACCCGCAAACCATTGTCAATTCCAGCCTGAATCACATCCCCAATCGGCAACTCTAGCTGTGGTACTAAACTACTGAGTGCCTGGATAGCAGCCAGATGCTCGTGCATAAACTGTGTAAAAACTGGTGTCCAAACTGCAATACCCCACATATATCGCAGTTGACTCTGTGGTGGTTTTTCGATCACCTTGTATACTCGTCCGGCGGCATCAAAATCAACCATACCAGCTTTTTGCGGCTCTTCCGTAGGGAATAATCCCAAGACAATATCGGCATTACTAGCCTCAAGGCGTGCGAGTAACCGTACAAAAGCATCATCCGGCTGAAAAAGAATGTCAGGAAAACCCATTGCTACAACAGCATCTTGCACAAAGGGATAGGCTTGATCCAGAGTGTAAGCTGCACCGAAAGGCAAACTGATAATTAAATAGCCCATGTTCATGTTTAGCATGGAGCCATCGCCAAAGTAGGCAGGAATATCCCACTTACCCGGACGCAACACGGTGTAAGCCTTGGTAATACCTGCCAGCCGCATCTTTTCCAGTAGGTAATGGCAAACGACTTTGGGGCGTAAGCTGTTATCCTCCACGCGGCGAAATCCAATCGGATACAATTCTTTGCTAACTGGTAAAGGGGAAATTCGCGTTGCTTGTCCTCCTGCTGGTAGCAGTCCAATTACTTGCCGCTGTTTCATTTGATTGCTGTTGGTCATGGTAGATAGCGTAAGCCGGGAGAAAGAGAAAACAAGAAACTTTCCTGTCAAAAGAAAGATGAATAAGTATCAGTGTTGACGTGAAATGAACTTAGGCTGATGGCATCTTAGGAATTATCTGCCGCCACTACAATTATTCCCTTTAAGGGCGGCTTGTTATTGGAATTTGTCAGTTTGTGTTGTCCTTTGAGCGATACTCTCCAAAGGAGCTGAATAATATGACCATATTGTCCACCGATCAACTAAAAACTTTGGTAGAAAGTTCTTCTGGTTCGTGTGTTTCAATTTATAGAACCCATTTGACATCCTTACAATTCTGGACAGTTCTGGAGGAACGTCCTTACTCCCTTTGAATCTAGTTCTCATGGCGTATTGGAGCGACCTCTGAGCTTCTTTTCTACCATTCGGCAGGGGCTTCGGCTAGAAAAGTTTTTATAGTATGAGGGTTCCGTTGCACATCTCTTTAATCCTGTCTTAATAATATGAGCTTCCTTTCGATCGAAGAACTGAAAGAACTCGTCGAACAGCCGCAAGGACTGTGTGTATCAATTTACATGCCGACCGTGCAGCTTAGTTCAGAAACTCAGCAAAACTCTGTCCGTTTTAAAAATCTACTTCGGCAGGCGGAAGCGGAGTTAGAAAAATATGAATTGCACCCGACTGATCCAAGCCAATTTCTTCAGCCTGCGAGTCAACTGGATGAAGATGAATTCTGGCAGCAACAGAACGCAGGTTTAGCATTGTTCATCTCAGAAGGGTTCTTCCGTTTCTATCGGGTGCCGATCGACCTGATTGAACTGGTAGTCGTAAGCGATCGCTTTCATCTCAAGCCACTAATTCCGCTGTTGAGTGGAGATGACCGCTTCTATGTTCTCACGCTCGGCCAACGGGATGTGCGCCTTGTGGAATGCAACCGCTACGGCATCACCCGTGAAATTGAAATTGAAGGCTTGCCGAAGAGCATGGATGAAGCCTTGCAGTATGACGAAACAGCGAAGGATGAACAGCGCCGCCAAGGAGCGGGCGCAGGTCGTTCAGCTTTGCAAGCAGGTGGTTCCTATCACGGACAGGGCGGCGAGCGCGAAAACGTTAAGGAAGATTTGCTGCAATATTTCCTGTTAGTTGATAAAAGCTTGCATAACTTCTTCCGCAATCGCCGCTCGCCCCTTGTTCTAGCTGGCGTTAGCTATTTGCTGCCGATTTATCACGAGGCAAATACCTACAATTTCATTGTGGAAGAAGGAATTCAACACAACACAAAGGAGCAAACGGCAGAAGAACTTCATGCAGAAGCATGGGCAATCATAGAGCCACAGTTTAAAGCAGACCAGGAAAAAGCGATCGATTATTATCATGAGTCAATTGCGGCTGGCAAAGGATCCAATGATTTGAATGAAGTCATTCAAGGGGCCTTTTATGGTCGCGTAGAACAGCTTTTTGTTCCGGTTGGTGTACAAAGATGGGGACATTTTGACCCGGACTCAATGGAACTTGAGATACATAATGAGGCTCGTCCTGGTGATGAAGATTTGCTCAATGCAGCAGCGATTCAAACGATCTTTCACGGAGGAACGGTATATGCTGTTGAACCGGAAAAAGTACCGGACAATACCCCTGTTGCGGCAGTATTTCGCTACTAATTGGTAAGGAAAGCGAGGATGTGGAAGAATCTATTTAGGGGTAAAGGTAGCGAAGCTGCAACGAAGTAGACACGCGATATCTAGAAGTTCTGCTAGTAGCTCATCCTAGAAAGATTCTGTCTTTAAACAGCATCCAATTTTAGCCGCTGATGCATGTCTAACTGAAGCGTGCCATAGGGATTGGCACGCTCCCATATCAACGGAGTCAACGCCCTTAATTCCTCTTGAAAGATCCGCTTCCCCAGCACTTTTTTGGTCGAGTTTTGTTCTATATTATTTTAACGTTCAAAAATCTCATTCGTGAGGCAGAGGAATGTTTGGATAAAATGGGACTTGACCATCAACAGACGATGGAATGGTTCCAGCAAGTGCATGAGCTTGATACTGGCGATTTTTGGGAAAACGAAGACCACGGACTGGCAATTTTTGTGTCGCCAGATGTATTTCGCTGCTACTATCTTCCGGAAGAGTTTCAAGACTTGGTAGTTGTAAGCGATCGCTTCCACCTAAAGCCCCTGCTGCATCTAATCAATAATGATGGAAATTCTACATTCTGGCTCTTAGCCAAAAGCAGATTAAGTTGCTAGAGGCAACTCGCTTAAAGTATCTCACGACATCAAAGAAATCATTCAATCTGCTTATTATCAACGGGTTGATTCTTTGTTTGTGGCAGTAGGCGAACAGCATTGGGGACACTTTAACCCGGATACAATGACGGTAGATTTACATCCGGAACCACAGCCGGATGATGAGGATATGGTGGATTTTGCTGCCGTACATACGCTTTTGAATGGTGGCACAGTTTATGCTGTGGAACCGGAAAAAGTGCCAGATGAAGCTCCGGTGGCAGCAATTTTGCGGTTTTAAAGCCACTGAGGCAAGAGTTGGAAGGTTAAAGCCGTCCAACTCTTTCACAAACTACCCAAGTTGACGACGGGCGGCTTCGAGAATCAAGCGTTGTTCAGCACGAGCGATCGCGTTATACGTCCTTTCAACTGCATCCGGTTCCACGGAAATTGAAGTAATACCCCACTGTACTAGCTGGTCAATCAATTCTGGATATTGAGCTGGAGCTTGACCGCAGATAGAACAGGGGATACCCGCTTGTTTTGCCCCAGCGATGAGTTGCGCGATCGCTTGAATCACTGCTGGATGACGCTCATCAAACGCACTCGCCATCTGTGCGTGTTCGCGGTCAACTCCTAAAAGCAGCTGAGTCAAATCGTTAGAGCCAATAGAGATGCCCATGCAGCCTGCTTTGACGTAATCTGCTAGGAGAAACAAAACAGACGGCACCTCAGCCATGATCCAGAGTTGAAATTGGGCAGATTCAGTTAACCCAGCTGCGATCGCGCGCTGGCGACAGAAGGAAAATTCCTCAACGGTGCGGACAAAAGGCAAGAGCAAGTGCATATTGGTGTAGCCAGACTGCTGTACGCTGGCTAAAGCTGCCATTTCCAAATCGAACAAGGCGGGGTCAGAAGTGGCGCTGAAGGTTCCCCTGTTACCTAGCATCGGATTGGCTTCGGCTGCTACTTGACGAGAACCAATTAAAGAGAGAAATTCGTGCGATCGCAAATCCAGAGAACGGTAAAATACCGGACGCGGCCCAAAAGCAGCAGCAAACTCACACAACTTTTGGGACAGAAGCCCGACTAATTCGCGATCGCGCCCCTGTTGTAGCCAACGGTGGGGGTGTTGTCCCTCCAATAAGTCCAGCACCAGCAATTCTGAACGTAGTAAGCCGACTCCATCGACAGGAAGATTCGCTGCACGCTCAATACTACTTATCTGACTCAGGTTGACGAGTAGTTGAGTAGCAATGGGGAATTGGAAATTGGAAATTGGCGGTTGTTTGTTAGCTAACGGCTTTTGACTAATCACTAATGACTCTTCATCACTAAGGCGATATACCTCTCCTCGATCGCCATCAAGTAGCACCGAGTCACCACTTTGAATCAGTTGTCTAGCACCGACAGCGCCAACTACAGCGGGAATACCCAGTTCTCTAGCAACAATCGCAGCGTGACAAGTCATTCCACCTTGTTCAGCAATCACCCCCGCAGCCTGTCGTAGCAGGGGAAGCAAATCAGGAGTGATGTTTTTGGTAACTAAAATCTTGCCGCTAACTGCTGGTAATGAAACTCCATCAGCTTGTGACCACTGCGTGTGATGCTCTGTTAATACGTGGGCGATCGCGATCGCTTGTCCCGCCGCCGCTGCTAGTCCCTTAATTGAGTGCTGCTGCTGAGATGCTGTAGGTGTTAGCCCAGATGTCCCCACAACGCGATCGCCTTCCCTTGGGTTGTGGCTAGTCGGGGATGAGCGGGAAGATAAAGAATGAACAGCTGGCCGTGAATTGAATGAAGCCATAGATGAATCACTGCTAACTGCTGCTTGCCAATCTCGGACTTCCGACTCCCTCAAGTTGACTGCTGCCTGCTGAATGCTTACTTGCGTAAGATAAAGCTTGTCGCCTTCATTTGCATGGGGAGAAATTATCCACTCCAGAGAAAAAGCTGGCCCGAGTTCAGCCTTTAGTTGCCTTGCCAGGTTTATTAGATCATTTAAGTTTTTTTCTGACAAAGCATAATTTTTTTGTTGCTCCTCGTCCAGAAGATAAGGCTCTAGACCTTCATCAGCCATCAACCCAGCGACATAAGCCTTTACTGCCACCTGAACACTGTCCGTGCTGTTTTCAAACCCGTCTGTAGAATATTGTTTAATTCGATAGGCACGGGTTTTAATTCCCAAGTTGCGGGTTTGCACTTCACCCGTTTCTGGTTGCACTTGGTAGGAATCGGGAACCACCTCGCCGCGAAACAGCGCCCTCCCCATTCCCCATGTTGCCTGAATTTCCCAAAGTTCGGGTAAGACGTGCAGAGTACCAGAAGCGATCGCTTCCATCAGCGGTTGCACTAAAATTCCCAGATTTATCTGAGTCACCTGAATACCAGAAGACTGCCAATAAAATAAACTTCGGGCGCGGAACAGTTCCGCCCAACTTAATTTCAGCCCCGCAGCCAAAGCCTCTGGCGACGCCAGACAAGTATGAGATTCCAGAAGCCCAGACTCTTGTACTAGCGACCAGTTGCTTGTTCGTAGTACGGATGCCGAACTTCCCACCAATGCCAGAGAGGGGCGCAAAATCAACACTGGGGAATGCCAACGCTCTTGTGCGGAGTTTATGTTTTCCAGCCAAGACTCTGGTAAAGCAGCAGTGGTAATTTCTTGACGAATTTTTTGGGCGAGATGCTGCAACTGGCGGGGATTATCCACATCCAGATGTAGCGAAGAATAAGGTAAATCTAAGCCCAGCGGTTCTGACCATTCGACGCTTTCGAGAAATTCATGGGTAGCGATCGCTGGAACCACAAAACCGGGGACAACCGGATAGCCACGCTGCATGACTCTGCTCAAAAAGAAGGCTTTGTCTCCCACCAGCGTCCGGTCTATTGATTTAATTTCCTCAAGCCAGTGGAGATTATCCATAAGAATTAAAAATTTAACAGCAAGCCTTCTTAATTTTTAATTCTTAATTTTGGATTTTTCATTTTTTGACCAAACTTGCCACTGCTGCTAGTAACTCGGTTTAAGAGTGTCGCACCTGACGAATCAAGGCATAGCCTTCCAACATCACTAACTAGCATATCTGGCGGCGATTGGTGAAAGTGCTTGCACTGCTTTCACCGATGCTGGTGCTTTCAAAATCGGGTAGTCCTGCATAGTAATGATAACGCCAGTTTTTCATTCTATAGATAAACTGGCGTTATATTCATGAATAAAATACCAAATAGCTCCTATATGATTGGAGAGTTTTTTAGAGAACGAAAGAGTTTTTCTTACCAAACA